>NZ_DLOC01000020.1:7616-38807 GCF_002478465.1 Empedobacter sp. UBA7494 | reverse complement strand
ACAACTTAAAAATTAATATTACCTAAATGCACTACGGGTTTAGTTAATATTATTCTACAAGATTATTTCTATGAAATTGTTGCGCTAAATTCTTCTATTTTTTATCAAGTTTTGATCTTTGTTATCTTAATTATTGACCGAGAAAGAGTGATTGAAATTTTTTCTAAACTATTTGAATTAAAAACTAAACTAAAACCAAACTGGATTTTAATCCTTATAAGTTTTATACTTGCAATTGGCTTTAAATTTATTGAAACAAAAGTTTTATAACCAAAAAAGATGAACTTAATTCAGTTCATCTTTTTCTAAAATTTCTTCCGACTCAAAACTCATTTTAAGTTTGATGAGTTCATCTTTTATATTTTCTAATCGCTTCACAACATCTATTTCATCCGTTGTTGTCGCAATTCCTTTTTTACCTATCGCTTGTTTTGCGCCTTCTAACGTATAGCCTTTTATTTTGACCAAATAATAGATATTCTTGAAACAATCAATATCATTTTTGGTAAATAATCGATTTCCTTTTTTGTTCTTTTTGGGTTGAATAATTTCAAATTCTTTTTCCCAAAATCGAATCAACGATGCATTTACATCAAAGGCTTTGGCGACTTCGCCAATCGAGTAATATAGTTTATCAGGCAGGTCTACGTTCATTATCAGCGTTTAATCCAAAGATAATGACAATTTTTTAGAGTTTTGATAAATTTTAATGAAATCGTCTGGATCTACATCATTGTAGAAATACATAATTGGATCTACAGGTTCTCCATTCTTGTGAATTTCGTAATGCAAATGCGCTCCTGTCGACAATCCAGTCGTCCCAACATAACCAATTACATCACCTCTTTTCACTTTTTGTCCACTACGAACTTTCGCACGAGACATGTGAGCATACAAACTTTCGTAACCATTTCCGTGTTTCAAGACCACCATATTTCCGTAACCCGAATTAAATTCAGAAACTTTTACAGAACCATCTCCAGTTGCATAAATTGGTGTTCCTGTAGAAGCTGCAAAATCTAAACCTTTGTGCATTTTATTCACTTTCAAAATTGGGTGAAAACGAGATCCATAACCAGAAGCTAATCTACTTACATATTTATCTGCAACAGGTTTTAGAACTGGCATTGATGATAAATTGGCATCTTTTACACCAGCAGAACGAAATACTTCGTCCAACGATTTTGATTCAATTTCAATTTTATCAATCAATTTTTCGATATCTTCTGCTGTATAATTATCAATTTCTTTGTTTACAGAATCGATATTTTCATTGACACGCATATCATAAATTGTACGATAAATATTGCGATCTTTTTCTTCGATTTCTGTCAAAGCTTCTTCAACTTCTTTGAATTTTTTATGTAATTGCTGATTTTCATTTTCCATTCTTTCCAACTCAGCTAATAATTTGCTTTTGTCGTCTTTGAATTTCCCTGCTCTCGATGCGTATTCAGAATCATTAAAATGATAACCAATCATTCCAGCAGATATTGTCGATAGACATAAAAATAGTAATACGTATAATGCTGTTTTAGGAGTTTTTTGGACTCTTTTCTTCGCCCAACTCATTAAAAATTTCACAGAATTATACTTATAGTTTTTATTTTCCATTACTTAACCAACCTTTTATTATCTTTGTAAAACGTTTGCAAAGTAACGAATATTGTACGAGTAAACTTGTTAATCAAATGATAAAAATAATTTAATTAAATGAAATCCAAAGATATAAGAAAAGAATTTCTGCATTTTTTTGAGACAAAAGGCCACTTAATAGTAGACTCTGCGCCGATTGTTTTGAAAGACGATCCGACATTAATGTTCAATAATTCGGGGATGGCACAATTCAAAGAATATTTTTTAGGAAACGGAACTCCAAAAAGTAATCGTATCGCGGATACACAAAAATGTCTTCGTGTTTCTGGTAAACATAATGATTTGGATGATGTAGGAAAAGATACTTACCACCACACGATGTTCGAAATGTTAGGAAACTGGTCTTTTGGTGATTATTTCAAAAAAGAAGCAATCGCTTGGGCGTGGGAATTATTAACAGAAAAATACGGAATCTCTAAAGATCAAATTTATGTAACCGTTTTTGAAGGTGATAAAGGAGACGGAACATCATTAGATGAAGAAGCATTAGAACTTTGGAAACAACATATTGCTGAAGATAGAATTCTTTACGGAAATAAAAAAGATAATTTCTGGGAAATGGGTGATATTGGACCATGTGGACCATGTTCTGAAATTCATGTTGATATTCGTCCAGAAGCTGATCGTTTAACTGTTGATGGTAAAACATTGGTTAATATGGATCATCCACAAGTTATCGAAATTTGGAACTTGGTATTTATGCAATATCAACGTAAAGCGGATGGTTCTTTAGAATCTTTACCGGCTCGCCATATCGATACAGGTATGGGATTTGAGCGTTTGGCAATGGTTTTACAAGGAAAATCATCTAACTATGATACAGATGTTTTTCAACCAACAATTCAAAAATTAGAAGAAATTTCTGGTGTAAAATACGGAACAGCAGAAAAAACAGATATCGCTATTCGTGTTGTAGTTGACCATTTACGTGCAGTTTCTTTTGCAATTGCAGACGGACAATTACCATCAAACACAGGAGCAGGATATGTAATTCGTCGTATTTTACGTCGCGCAATTTCTTACGGATATCGTTTCTTAGGTCTTAAAGAACCTTTTATCTATAAATTATATCCAATCTTGAAAGCTGAAATGGGTGATTTCTTCCCAGAATTAGTGAAACAAGAAACAATTGTAACTGGCGTTATTCGCGAAGAAGAAGCATCTTTCTTACGTACAATTGAACAAGGATTAAATCGATTAAATCAAATCATTGAGCAATTAGGAGATTCTAAAGTTGTTCCTGGTGATGTGGTTTTCGAATTATATGACACATTTGGTTTCCCCGCAGATTTATCTCGTATTGTAGCAGAAGATCACGGTTTCACAATTGACGAAGCTGGTTTTGAAGCTGAAATGGCGAAACAAAAAGAACGTTCGAAAAAAGCAACTGCTTTAGTAACGGATGACTGGGTTATTTTAGATGATAAAGGAAACGAAACCTCTATCGCTTATGATAACACAGAAGCTGAAGTAAAAATTACACGTTACAGAAAAGTAAAAAATAAAAAAGGAGAATTTTTCCAATTAGTATTCAATCAAACGCCATTCTATGCAGAATCTGGAGGACAAATTGGTGATACAGGATCAATTTCTACTTTGAATGAAACAATTGAAGTTGTTGACACGAAAAAAGAAAATAACTTAGTAATTCATTTCGTTGAAACTTTACCAGAAAATGTAAACGCTACATTCAATGCGAAAGTTGACACAGAAAAACGTAATGAGACAACTAAAAATCACTCTGCAACACACTTAATGCACGAAGCTTTACGCGAAGTTTTAGGAACGCACGTAGAACAAAAAGGTTCGTATGTTGGAGACGATTATTTACGTTTTGACTTTTCTCATTTCTCTAAAATGACAGATGAAGAATTGGCTATTGTTGAGCAAAAAGTAAACGATAAAATTGCAGAAGCTTTACCATTAATCGAAAAAAGAGATTGTGATATCAACGAAGCTATTGCTGATGGAGCTATGGCTCTATTTGGTGAAAAATATGGTGATAAAGTTCGTGTCATTCGTTTCGGATCTTCAATCGAATTATGTGGTGGTACGCACGTAAAAAACACAGCAGATATTCGTTTGTTCAGAATTTTATCTGAATCTTCTACTGCTGCTGGTATTCGTCGTATCGAAGCAATTACATCAAACAAAGCAATCGAAGCATACAAAGATGCTGAGAAAAATTACAATGATGTTTTAGCTGCACTTAAAACGAAAAATGATGCGGTAAAAGCGGTTCAACATTTATTAGATGAAAATGCAGAATTGAAAAAGCAATTAGAGTCTTTTGTTGCGCAACAAGCTGCTGCTGAGAAAGCGACTTGGAAAGCTGCGATTAAAGAGATTAATGGTGTTAATTTCTTAGCGGTTAAAACGAATTTAGATACAAATGCCGCAAAACAAAATGCAATTGATTTAACAAAAGAAATCGAAAATGCATTTATCGTTGTTGGTACGAATGATGCCGTAAAACCATCGATTACAATTTCTATCGCAAAAAACCTTGTAGATGAAAAAGGTTATAACGCAGGACAAATTGTAAAAGAAATCGCGAAGCACATCAATGGCGGCGGTGGTGGACAAGCTTTCTTAGCTACAGCAGGTGGTAAAGAGGTTTCTGGATTAGATGCTGCACTAAAACAAGCAGAGGATTTTGTTAAATAATAAATCTCTATTATAATACTTTAAAAGCGACTTGGTTTATCAAGTCGCTTTTTTTTTATTTTTATAATTCTATTTTAGAATTAACACTTTTAACTTTTTTATCCTGAAAGAGATCAAATTATTGATTGCCGTTAGTATAGTTGCAATTGTTTGGGGAACAACTTTCCTCGGAATTCGTATAGCTGTAGAAACTATTCCTGGTTGGTTTGTTGTTGAAATTCGTCAATTTTTGGCAGGACTAATTATGCTAATTATTTTACTATCTAAAAAGGAATTAAAATAGATTGTCTGGAAAAACCTTTCTTATCAACTTATCTCGCTTCATTAATGCTGATAATGGCAAATGGATTAACTACTGCTGCAGAAGAAAACTTATCGAGTATTTTAGCTGCATTAATTAGTGCAACCTCACCTATTCTCGTTTTTTTAGGAAGTATTTTATTGGCTTAAAAAAATTCAGTTAGCGTGGGTTATTAGGTGTTTTACTTTATTTTGGGGGTGGAATATTTATTTTTTGGTAGGGAAATCAAGAATTAGCAAATCTAGCATATAGAACTGGAATTATTTTACTTTTTTGTGCAATTACAGGTTGGGCAACAGGAACTATTTTCACTAAAAAAATGAATATTCAATCCAAAAATATTTCTCTCAATCTTTTTTACCAATTTATATTTGCTGGAATTGTTTAAATTATTTTTGCATTCGCTTTTACGAAAAATCATAATTTAAAGAATTGGAGTACAAAAAGTATTTCTGCCATGCTTTATTTAGCTGTTTTTGGTTCTGTGATTACGTTTTTTTCATTTCATTATACATTGACAAAATTTCTCCAATACAAGTTTCTATTCTTTCTTATTTCAATACGATTATTGCAATAATTTTGGGTTGGTTAATATTAGACGAACAAATTTCATCAAAGTTTATCGTCGCTACTATTCTAATTATTCTTGGTGTTTTTATTATTAATTATAAGCCAGAAATGTTCAAAACTAAACGTTTAAAAGCAGATTAAGAGTTACGTAATAAAATTTATCTTAATATTTTTAAAAGAAATTAATCTTACTTATGCTATACTGGTTCAAAAAAGTAGTGGTAGAAAATTATGCAAACTTCACGGGAAGAGCTCGTAGAAGTGAATTTTGGTATTTTTCGCTTTTCAAATTAATTATCCCAATTATTATATTAATTCCTTGTATTATTCTGACAATTGTTTTTAGTAATAATGTATACGCACCCGCATTTATGGGTAGTTTTCTTGTATTTTTTTTAATTTTTGAAATTCTTTTAATTATTCCCACTCTCGCCGTAAGTGCAAGACGTTTACATGATATTGGTTACAGTGGATGGCTGCAGTTAATTTCATTAATTCCTGGTGGTGAAATTATTTTATTAATCTTCTTTTTAATGGTCACTCAACCAATGACTAATCAATAGGGACCAAACCCAAAAGAAACTGATGATTCTATCAACGAAATAGGAAACGATTTAATCGAAAGATATTAAAATTAAAAAGCGAGATTAATTCTCTCTTTTTAATTGGATTAATTTTATCCATTGTTTTAGATTATGTCGTCTAAAAATTCCCAAATAACGTTGATTAAAAGAGTTCACCCAAATCGAATTGTCTTCACAATAAATCACAACTGTTTCGATATAATCTCTTCTTCGGTAATTGTATTTATAAAAAATATTTCGTTCCGAATATTCAAAAAGAAACAAACCTTCTTCGTCCAATGATTGCGTAAAATTATGTTGACGCTGCGCTAATTTTTTGATTAAATTAATATTCTCACTCAACGATTTTGATGTTTTAATTTCTACAAAAAATCTGTCTTTAATTGTCGTTATTATTCGAATTCCAAAAATTACAATCAATGAAATAAAAATGATATTGATTTCACTTGATGCATAAGCAAAAAACGAAATAAGTAAAAGCATCCAACCTAAATCCAAATAATTCCAAATTTCGAAAGGCAGAAAATATTTATCACCAACCTTTTTGAGTTTTGTTTTATGATGAAATGTGGAAAGATTGTTTGTATTCATAAGTTATTAGATTTCTCTTAAAAATAAGAAATATTATCGAATTGAAACAATCTTAAATGAATAATAATTAACTCTTTTTATTAAAACAAGAAATTTTAATTATAAAACAAAAACATTCGAATCATTTTTGTAATTTTGCACCTCAAAAATTAAGTAATAAATACAATTCAATAAAATGGCAAACATTACATTCACAATGATTAAGCCTGATGCAGTTGCAAAAGGACACATCGGAGATATTTTAAAAGACATTACTGACGCTGGTTTCAAAATCAAAGCAGCTAAAATGACTCAATTAGCAAAACAAGATGCTGAAGCATTTTACGCTATCCACGCAGAGCGTCCTTTCTTCAAGGATTTAGTTGAGTTTATGACTTCTGGACCAATCGTTGCTGCAGTTTTAGAAAAAGACAACGCAGTTGCTGATTTCCGTACTTTAATCGGTGCTACTAACCCAGCTGAGGCTGCAGAAGGTACAATCCGTGCTAAATACGCTGAATCTATCGATGCTAACGCTGTTCACGGTTCTGATTCTGACGAAAATGCTGCTATTGAAGCTGCTTTCCACTTTGCTGCGAAAGAAATTTTCTAATCGAATAAGATTACAAAACATTATACAAATCCTTCTGAAAATATTCGGAAGGATTTTTTTTGGCTCAAAATTTACTTACCTTTAAATCAAATTCTAAAAAATGAAAAAAATAATTTTAGCCACATTTACAATCGCAGCTTTTGTTGTGTCAAGTTGTAAAACTAAAGTAGAAAAAGTAAAAGACGAAGAAAATTCTAAAGAATATAAAGTTGAAATTGAAATCGGAAATGTTTCAGCAGAAAATTCTATTCAATTTGAAGGAACATACAAAGGAATTTTGCCTTGTTACGAGAAAGATTGCAAAGAGATTGAAATGGAAATAAAATTATTACCAAACAAAGGATATGTCTATTCTACAAAACGTTTGGGGTTAGATAAAATGGCTATTATGACAACTGGAACTTTTCAGTTTAAAGAAGATGGAAATACAATTGTTTTTCCTGAAATTGCCAATGTTCCGAATGCTTTTTTGGTTGAAGAAGGAAAAATTACTCAGTTAAATAAAAATCAGAAGAAAATAGAGTCGGCCGATTCTGCTAAATTTGTTTTGACAAAAGAAAAATAGATAAAAAAGGTTTCGATATGAAACCTTTTTTTATTGTAATAATTTTAGATTTTTCATTGCGCTAATGCTACATTCAGAATGACATTTCTTCAAATAACTTTACCTCAACTCCAATCGACAAACGAAGTTTACTTTTTCTTGATTAACAATTTTAAACTGAATTAAATGTTCAGTTTCTAATTTCTGAATTTCTATTTCGTCATGTAAACTTAATTCTTTCAAGAAATTCATATCAATCGCTTTGATACGATGTTTTAATATAATTTCAGGATCAATAGTATTCAAACACCAATCCAAATATTTGGTATTATTTGCGTGTTTTACGATATCTAAATCAGAAAACTGAACTTTATATTGAACAACTTCCGTTGGTTCAAAATCAATGTTCAAAATCGAATTCTCAATTTCAGTTGGTTTCAGATTTGGAAAACGTTCAATGTGAGATGAATCAAGTTGAAGAATATCAGGACGACGTTTTTCTGTATTGAAAACCGCCCACAAACTTGAAGCTCCAATTAATTTTTTTCCATTTTTCTCGATTGTAAAATCACGAATAGATTTTGCACCTTTCAAAACTTCAATCCATGTTTTCACGTCAACAAAATCTGTCCAAGAAGGTAATTCATCAATCTCAATTCGAAGTCGATTCATTACCCAAGATTGATTAAATTCTTGTAAATCAAAGAAACCTAAACCTCCTTTTATCGCGTGTTCTGAAGCAGTTAATTGAAAAAGATTTGCCATTTCAGACAATTTCATCTTACCTGTCGGATCACATTGAGAAAAGTAAATCTCCCAATTTTTCGTATAAATTGATTTAAAATCTTCTGCTATTGGCATCGATAAAGTTTTGAATCTATCATTCTAAAATTATTTTCCTAATTTCTTTTTCATATCCGCCATCATAACCGCAGCTACACCAGCTTCAACTCCTTTATTTCCATGTTTTCCACCAGAACGATCAATTGATTGCTGTTCATTTTCGTCTGTTAAAACACAAAAAATAATTGGCATATTGTGTTTGATATTCAAATCTTTTACACCTTGCGTCACACCTTGACAAACATAATCAAAATGCGCTGTTGCTCCACGAATCACACATCCAACAACGATAATTCCGTCCAAATCTGGATGAGTTTGCGCAACTTTATCAGCTCCATAAATCAACTCAAAACTACCAGGAACTTCATATAAAGTAACATCATCAGGATTTGCGCCCAAATCAATCAATGTATCTTTTGCTCCATCTCGCAAATTAAATGTGATATGATTATTCCATTCAGATGTAATGATTGCAAATTTAGATCCCGCTACATTTGGTAATTCTGCTTTATTATATTGAGATAAATTTTTATTTTCTGTTGCCATTTTGTTTCTAATTTGAAAGGTAAAAATACAAAAATGATTTAGGATAAACTTTGATTTGTATCAATAAAAAAAGCCGAACAAATTGTTCGGCTTGTACTTATTTTGAAAGTGAATTATTTTGCAGATTCAGAGGCGTATTTTAAACGCTCAATAAACTTCGCTGTTTCACCATTGTTTGCATTTGGATATTTACCCTCTAAAGCTTGAAAATATTTTAAAGCATCAGCATTTTTACCTAATTCCATCGCAATTTCACCCGCTTTTGTATAGTAAGTCGATTGTAATGTTTCAACTTCTGTCGCTTCAGCAGCTTTTACATAGTAAGGTAAACCTTCTTCTAATTTGTTAGAAGCAACTAATGCATTTCCTAACATACCATATTTTTGCGCCAACATTACATTGTCATCTGTGTCAAAATCTTCTAATAATTTTACCGCAGATGCGTAATCTCCTAATTTATAATAAGAACTTGCCGCTTTGAAACGTGCTAAATTACCAGCATCAGTATTTCCATATTCATCAACAATTTGTTGTAAACCTTGGAAACTTCCTGCGCTACCATTAAGAGCAACGTTAATAGAATCTTGATCAAAAAGACGTTCTGCTTGAACCATTTCTTTGAAAGCGTCTTCTGATTTAGGTTCTACGACTAATTTTAAGTAAGCAAAATAACCTAAAACAGCTACAATAATTACTCCTAAACCAATACCAATTGCTTTAGCATATTTTTCAACAAAAAACTCTACGTTGAAAGCTGTTCTATCTAATTTTTCTACGAATTGCTCTGTAGCGAATTCTTCTTTTTTATTATTTTTTGCCATTTTAATAATTTACGAGGTTGCAAAAATACAATTTGGAACAAATATATCCAATAAATTTATTTACAAACAACCTTTTAGAATAAATATGCTACTGATAAGTTCAACATTTGCGGACGATTTTCTGTTCTATATTGTCCATTTGATCCGTTCAAAATGTCAGATCCAACTTTTCCTAAACCAAATTCGTAACGTAAATCGAATAATAATTTAGAAACTTCTACACCTGCACCAATTTGCATTCCGACATTAAATTCATCTTGTTTTGCAGTTGTAAAATCTTTTACAGATAATTTATCATCAAAATAGTATGAGAAAACTGGTCCTGCTTGAACGTGTCCGATTCCTAGAAATCTTTTTCCAACATTTACAGGAATATCTAAACGTTTCTTTGTAATACCAATATCTTGAGGTTTATCATTTTTATCTAATACATTATATTCATTTTTGAATTGCGTATACAATAACTCTGGCTGAATATAAATTCCTGCTAAAGAGACACGCGCTAAAGCACCCGCTTGAAATCCAGCAGAAGCTTTTCCATCTCTCTTGAAAATATTTCCAGCATCTTGCCAAACTTTTCCTTTATCTGTATTGAAAACAGCTCCACCTTTGATACCAAAATCGATATTTTGTGCTGTTGCAAAATTTGCAGCTAAACCTACAATTGCAGTTAAAATTAACTTTTTCATAGAATTTTTATTTTTATTGATTTATTATTGTTCTTTTAATAAGGCTTCTCTTAGTTTCTTGAAAAGATTCGACGAATATACAAAATCAATTACATTTGGATTATCAGCCACCAAAATCTCCTCTTTTGTCCCTTCCCATTCCAAGAAACCATTTTTTAGGAAAACAATATGATCTCCAATTTCCATTACCGAGTTCATATCGTGTGTATTTACAACGGTTGTTGTGTTGTATTCTTTTGTGATATCATAAATTAATTGGTCGATAACTAACGCCGTTTTCGGGTCAAGACCAGAGTTTGGTTCATCAGCAAATAAATATTTTGGATTATTTACAATCGCGCGCGCAATCGCCACACGTTTTTGCATTCCTCCAGATATTTCTGACGGATATTTTTTAAGTGCTGTACGAGCTATTTCTACACGATCTAATACTTCACGCGCACGTTTTTCGGCATCAGCATTTGACATATCCGAAAACATTTGCAATGGAAATTTTACATTTTCTACAATATTCATCGTATCATACAAAGCCGAACCTTGGAAAACTACTCCAATTTCTGAACGTAAACGTTGTTTTTCTTTGTAATCAAACTCGATCATATTATCTCCTTCGTACAAAATTTGACCTGAAGTTGGTGTTAATAATCCAATCAAATTTTTCAAGAAAACTGTTTTTCCAGAACCACTTTGACCAATAATTAAACTAACTTTTCCTTTCTCGAAAGTGACAGAAAAACCTTTCAGTACTTCTACTGCATCAAATGATTTTCTGATATCTTTTACTTCAATCATTAGCTCAAAATTGTTTGTGTTAATATTAAATTGATCACAATAATTGCTACTGATGTCCATACAACAGCTGTTGTTGCAGAACGACCAACTTCTAATGAACCACCTTTAACTTTATAACCATAATATGCCGGAATTGTTGCGATAACAAACGCGAATACCATTGTTTTAAGAAATGTATAGACAAACAATTTTGTTGCCATATTCATTTGTAAACCTGTAATAAAATCGGCCGCTGACCATAGTTTTGTAAAAACACCAATGTAGTAACCTCCTAATAATCCAAATCCGATAGAAATCATAACCAATAAAGGATTGAAAAAAACACAGGCTATAATTTTTGGTAAAATCAAGAAGTTTGCAGAATTAATCCCCATTACATCTAACGCATCAATTTGTTCGGTAACACGCATGGTTCCGATACTCGAAGCGATGTACGAACCTACTTTACCAACTAAAATTAGCGACATAATGGTTGGAGCAAACTCTAATACCAAAACCACTTTGGTCGCATAACCAATGTAAGCATCTGGAACAGGAATAGAAGCTCCCTGAAAGTTTTGTGCCATTTGTATTGCTACAACTGCACCCATAAATGTTGAGATAAAGGTTACAATTCCCAAAGAGTTGACACCTAAATCATATATTTCTCTAACGGTCAATTTCCAGAAAACGCTCAGTTTTTGAGGCTTGCTAAATACTTTACCCATAAGCATAAAGTATGACCCTAAATTTTCGATTAGTTTCATTACGACAAAATTAATATTTTTATTGGAAAGGCTTTTTATTTATCTTGCACAATGTGAATTTAGAACATTTAACTTCTTATCTCCCTCATAATGCAGACTTGTATGTAAAAAAGTGGTTAGAAAATCATTTTATAACGTTAAAAATTACAAGAAGACGTGAAACTAAGTTGGGAGATTATCGCAAATTGGTCGAAAATAATCGTCATCAAATTACAGTGAATGGCGACTTAAATCAGTATGCTTTCTTTTTTGTTTTTACACATGAAGTGGCGCATCTCAAAACTTTTGTTCAGTTTGATTCGCGTAAAATAAATCCGCATGGAAAAGAATGGAAAACCATTTTTGGGCATTTATTATTAGAATCTATTCACGTTTATCCCGAAGAATTGCAACCGTATATTCTTCATCATGCCAAACATCCAAAGGCAAGCTTAGGAGCGGATATTAATATCTCAAAATATATTATAGATGATAAAAATCCTGCTCAAATTTATCTTGAAGATTTGGAGGATGGCTCAATATTTTCGATTGGAAAAAGAATCTTTAAAAAAGAATCTAAACGAAAATTAAGGTATCTTTGTTTAGAGTTGAAAACCAAGAAAAAATATTTGATAAACGCAACTGCAACTGTAAATAAACTTTAAAAGACAATCATGAATAATAAAGATAACTACGCTGTTATTCTTGCCAGTGGTACAGGAATGAGATTATGGCCTTTGAGTACAATTAAGAAGCCAAAACAGTTTCATGATTTATTAGGAATCGGAAAAACTTTTATTCAATTAACGTATAATCGTATAAAAAAAATCGTTCCACAAGAGAATATCTTCATTGTAACTATTCAAGATTATAAAGAGATTGTAAAAGAACAATTACCAGATTTTGAGGATGAAAATTTTATCATCGAACCAAGAGTCATGAATACCGCAGCTTGTAATTTATTGGCCGCAATGACAATCCAACAACTTAATCCAAATGCTAAATTAATTATTTCTCCTTCAGATCATTTTATTTTTGATGAAGATGAATTTGTAGAAAAAGTAAATCTTGCTTTCGAGGATGCTGACAACGATCGATTGATTACTTTGGGAGTAGCTCCAACACGACCAGATGTTAATTACAGTTACATTCAGTTCATCGAAAATACAACACCTATAAAAAAAGTAAAATCTTATATCGATAAACCTGATTTAGAATTCGCCGAATCTTTTATAATGAGTGGTGAATTTATTTGGAATACAGGAATCTTAATTTGGTCTGTAGATAGCATTATAAAAGCGTTTCAGCAACATTTACCTTCGATGCAAGAAACTTTGAAAAAGTATTTTGATCTTGATCGTTCTTTACAAAATACAAAAACTTTAAAGCCTATTTACACAACGTTAGATGTAACTTCTATCAACAAAGGAATTTTAGAGCAAGCAGATAATGTTTATGTCATTCCGACAACTTTTGGCTGGAGTGATATTGGAACTTGGTCGGCTATCAACGAAAAATATAAATATACAGGTGAAGATCAGGACGAAAATAACAATACATTATTATGTAAACACTTTTCTGGTTACAACGCCAAAAATAATTTTATTTATTCTACGCAAGACAAAGCTATTATTATTGACGGATTAGATAGTTATGTGGTTATTAATTCGGAGAAAGGATTACTCATATGTCCTCGAAGCAATGTACAGTTTATAAAAACTTATGTGAGCGATTTGAAATTACAGAAAAACGGAGAAAAATATTGTTAAAATATAGCTACAAAGTCCTTCAAGTTTGGATGACTTTTTTATTTGAAATCAATCGCTTTTGGATAAGCAACTTTCTGAATAATATAAATCGATAGCATAAAAAATATACTCATGATTAATGTTGCAACAGGTAAATATTTTATCGAGTCAGAAGGTAGAATCATTGGTAAAATCACCATTGCAAAAGCAGGAGGTAAGCGTAAATCTGTTAATTTCAAAATAAACATTACGATAATCAAATCGATCAAGCCAATGATTAACCAATTATCAAGATAATGCATTGTTAAACAACCAGCCAGTGTGGTCATAAACATCACAAGAATACGTTTTAGACGTATAGTTAATTTTAATGTTGGATTATTTAACGATTCAAAAGAAATTACAATAATTGGTGGAATAGCAGAGAAGTGTGCAAAACCGCTAAAATAACAGGCTGCAAACCAAACTATGCATAATCCAATTAACCATCTATTATGGCTTGTGTAAATCATTGGAACTGCATTTTCAGTTGGTTTTAGTTTGAATATTTTTATTGATAGAAAAAGTAAAAAGACAAATAGAAATATCGCATATAGAAATACAAAAGATTCTGCATTTGTAACAATTGGTAATAATCCCGTAGCTAATGCTGGCGCAAGTTGACTTTTAAAAATTTTCAAGACAATTAACATCGTAACTAATACCAATGTTAATTTGAATGATAGTATGATTGGTAAAAAATTAATTCCAAATCCTAAAATAGCTGTAATTGACGGAAGTAAAAAAATATGAAATGGTCGTTGTAGCCATTTATTTTCTCGAAACGTTAAAATTCCTACAGATAATGCAGCGACTTCTGGTAAAATAATTTCTTTATCACTATAAATCATTGCCGCTCCAATCATGATTAAAATAAATAGAAAAGCGACGGAGTATGAGACAAAAGATTCTTTATTACCTAAGATAGATTTCATGAAATAAATGTATAAAAAAAAACCTTTGTAAATATACAAAGGTTTTGTCGGGGTGGCAGGATTCGAACCTGCGACCTCCTGCTCCCAAAGCAGGCGCGATGACCGGGCTACGCTACACCCCGATTCGGTCATTCAAAAAAAATGCGGAGAGACAGGGACTCGAACCCTGGCATCGGTTTCCCGATGACAGATTAGCAATCTGCTCCATTACCACTCTGGCACCTCTCCTGGTTTTTAATAAAACGTGTGATCCAGTCAGGATTCGAACCTGAGACCTACTGCTTAGAAGGCAGTTGCTCTATCCAGCTGAGCTACTGGACCGATCCAAAAATTCATTGAATTTTGTCGGGGTGGCAGGATTCGAACCTGCGACCTCCTGCTCCCAAAGCAGGCGCGATGACCGGGCTACGCTACACCCCGATTCGGTCTTCTTTTTTGATAATAAAATCTTTTCGGATGAAAATTTTGTCGGGGTGGCAGGATTCGAACCTGCGACCTCCTGCTCCCAAAGCAGGCGCGATGACCGGGCTACGCTACACCCCGATAGATTTCATTATCGTGGGTGCAAATGTAAGGTGATTTTTGAAAATTAACCAAATATTTTTAAGAATATTTTTCGGAAACTTTCATATATGTTTCTAAATCCTTATCTCCTCTTCCTGAAAGATTCAGAATCACAATGTCTTGCGGTTTAAAATTAATTTTTTCTAAAGCAGCTAAAGCATGAGAAGATTCTAATGCAGGAATGATTCCTTCCTCTTTTGTCAACATAAAAGCTGCCTCCAAGGCTTCATCATCTGTTGCATTTAAGAATTCTGCACGTCCAGTTTTGAACAAATGCGCATGTAAAGGACCAACGCCAGGATAGTCTAATCCAGCAGAAATAGAATATGGTTCGACAATTTGTCCATCTTTATCTTGCATCAATAATGTTCGACTTCCATGAATAATTCCTTCCGTTCCTTTGATCGTTGTTGCTGCAGTTTCACCAGATTCTACGCCCAAACCAGCCGCTTCAACCGCGATTAATTTGACTGAATCATCATCTAAGAAATTATAAAAAGCTCCCGCAGCATTACTTCCGCCACCAACACAAGCAATCACATAATCAGGGTTCTCTTTTCCATATTTCTCTTTCATCTGCGCTTTAATTTCTTCCGAAATAATCGCTTGGAATTTTGTTACCATTGCTGGATAAGGATGAGGTCCAACTACAGAACCAATGATGTAAAAAGTTTCAGGATTATTGATCCAATAACGAATTGCTTCATTTGTTGCATCTTTCAAGGTTTTACTACCTGATGTTGCTGGAATAACTTCTGCACCTAACATTTTCATTCGTGCAACATTTGGTGCTTGACGAGCAATGTCAATTTCTCCCATAAAAACGATACATTCTAATCCCATCAACGCACAAACCGTAGCAGTAGCAACACCATGTTGTCCAGCGCCAGTTTCGGCAATAATTTTGGTTTTACCCATTCGTTTTGCCAAAAGTGCCTGACCAATCGCATTGTTGATTTTATGTGCTCCTGTATGATTCAAATCTTCACGTTTTAATAAAATATTAGTGTTATATTTTTTGGAAAGATTTGGTGCAAAATACAATGGACTTGGTCGACCAACGTAATCTTTTAACAACAAATTAAATTCGTTTTTGAATTCGTCTGTATCGACATATTTTGCTAAAGCTTCTGATAATTCTTCACAATTATGATGTAATAATTCTGGAATAAATGCTCCTCCAAATTCACCATAAAAACCTCTCTCGTCAACTTCGTATTTCATTTTGTTTCTTTTTTAATTTTGTTCAATTCGTCCATCAATTGTATTGATAAACTGTTTTACTTCGTCAGTTTTTTTTATTCCTGGTGCTGACTCAAAACCACTATTGACATCTAATCCAATACATCTCGGATGTTGAAAATTTTTCAAGATAAATGCATCTTCCAATGTTATTCCACCACTTAATAAAAAAGGTGTTGATAACTGATAGTTTGTTAACAATTGCCAATCAAATTTCTTTCCTGTACCGCCATAATCGTCAGATTTTGTGTCAAATACAAAACTATCAACAACTTGTTGATAAGTGGTTAATTGTTGAAAATCTTCAATCGATTTTATACCAACAGCTTTCCAAATTTTGAAATCTAAAAAGCTTTCATCAGTTAATAATCGTTGATGTTTTTGGTTAATTAACTCTTCGCAAAAATCCGCTGTTTCATCACCATGTAATTGGACAACATCTAATTTATATTGTTCTACTTTTTCAAGAATATTTTCAATAGATTCATTCACGAAAACGCCCACTTTTTCTGCATTCGGAAAGACTTTAAAAATAGATTCATCTTCTACAAATCGTTTTGATTTTGGATAGAAAATAAAGCCAACATAATCAGGTTCGACTGCTGCAATTTCTTTGAAATTTTCGACGTTATTATTTCCGCAAACCTTTACTTGAAAACGTTTCATTTTGATTCTTTTACAAATTGCTCAAATGCTTGAGATGGATTTTCAGCTTTCATAAAATTTTCACCAATCAAAAATCCTTGAAACCCAGCTTGTCTTAGTTCTTTTACTGTTTTAGGATCAGAAATTCCACTTTCAGCAACTTTGATTAAATCGGTTGGTAACTGTTTCAAAATTTGTTTCGATTTTTCAATATCAACTTCAAAATTTTTCAAATTACGGTTGTTAATTCCAATCAAATCAATGAATTCATTTACTTTTTCCAATTGATCTTCTGAATGTAATTCCAATAAAACTTCCAAGCCAATTTCTTTAGCTGTTTTCGCTAAATGATAAACTTCATCTTTGGTTAAACATTCTGCAATCAACAAGATCAAATCAGCACCAATTGTTTTTGTTTCGTACACTTGAAATTCATCAACAATAAAATCTTTACGCAAAACAGGAATATTCAACACTTCTTTTGCTTGTTTTAAATCATCAAAACTTCCGCCAAAAAATTGCTCATCTGTTAAAACAGAAACGACAGAAGCACCAAACTTTTCGTAACCCGAAATAACTTCTTTTACATTTGCGTCTTTGTTAATAAAACCTTTCGATGGTGATTTTCGTTTAAATTCTGCAATAATTCCAGATTTTGATTTATCTAAAATTGAAGCTTTTGCAGATTTAACAGGAAGAAGAAAATTTTCTGAATTTCTAAAACTTTCGATTGATTGAGTTTTCTGTTTTTCTAAAATTTCAACACGTTTTTGTGCGACAATTTCGTCTAATATCGTTTTCATGGTTTCATTAATTTTTGGAATACATTCAATGCTTTTTTACTGTCTAAACTTTCGTTCGCAATTGCTACACATTCGATTAAATCTTTGGTTGGATAAATTGTCTTAAGCGCTAAAGCAGCATTTGCTAAAACAACTTCTTTTTGCGCTTTGGTTGAATTTCCTTCTAAAACGCTCAAAAATATTTTAGAATTTTCTTCGATTGATTTTCCTCCTTTTATCTCATCAGGTTGAAGAATATTTAAACCAAAATCTTTACTTTCTAAAACAAATTCCCCCGAATTATTGTACACTTTTGTAGGCGATGTCAAGGAAATTTCATCATAACCAGCCAACGCAGTCGAAATCGAATATTTCACGCCCGAATTTTGCATCACATAATGATATAATCGAGCAGTTTTGACATCATATGTTCCTAAATTTTGAAATTCTGGTTGAACAGGATTCACCAAAGGTCCCATTAAATTGAAAAATGTTTTTATCGCCAAACCTTTTCTAATCGGAGCAACTTTCGCTAAAGCCGGATGAAAGAGTGGCGCATGTAAAAATGTAATTCCAACTTCTTCGAACTCACGTTTTAATTTATCTTGATTAACAGAAAATTCGTAACCAAAATTATCCAACATATTCGAAGAACCGCTTACAGACGACGCTCCGTAATTTCCTTGTTTAATAATTTTCTCTCCAGCTCCAGCCAAGACAAAACAACTCAATGTCGAAATATTAAAAGTGTCTTTTCCGTCACCGCCCGTTCCTACAACATCAATCGCTTGCTTTGGTAAATTAACTTTGATGCATAAATCTAACAACGCTCGACGATATCCTTTTAATTCTTCCAACGTAATGTTACGCATATTAAAAATGGTCATAAATGAAGCTAATTCGACAGCCGAATATTTTTCTTCCGAAATTTCCACCATAATTTGATAGGCTTCATTTTCGCTCAAAGTATAATTTTCGAATAATAAATTTAATAATTTTCTCATCGTTTTAAGCTTCTAACCAATTCTTAATCATCTCATCTCCAAATGGTGTTAAAATAGATTCTGGATGAAACTGAACACCGCGAACATCATACGTTTTGTGACGTAAAGCCATCACTTCTCCTTTTGGACCAACTGCTGTAATTTCTAATTCTTCAGGAAAATCTTCATTTGAAACTACCCAAGAATGGTAACGTCCGACTTCTAAATTTTTCGGTAAATTTTGGAATAACACTTCGTCTTTTATTACTTCAATTGTAGATTCTACTCCATGAAAAACTTCTTGTGTATTTAATAATTTCCCTCCAAAAACTTCTCCAATTGCTTGTTGCCCTAAACAAACGCCAAAAATAGATTTTGTTGAAGCATATTTCTCGATGATTGGTTTCAATAAATTGGCTTCATCAGGAACTCCTGGACCTGGAGAAAGTAATATTTTATCATAATTATTCACATCTTCCAAAGTAATTCCATCATTGCGAACAACGGTAATATCATCGGCGAATTTCTTTAATGAATGCACTAAATTATAGGTGAACGAATCGTAATTATCGATAACTAAAATTTTCATAGTTTATAGGTTTTTAGCGATTTCTATTGAGCGACGAAGCGCTCCTAATTTATGATTGACTTCTTGTAATTCATTTTCTTCGGCCGATTTGGAAACAACTCCAGCACCAGCCTGAAAATATAAGGTATTTTGTTTGCTGACGAACGTACGAATCGCAATCGCCATATTGATATCTCCATTAAATCCTAAATATCCAATTCCGCCACCATAAACGCCACGATTTTGATTTTCGTAACCGTCTAATAATTCCATTGCTTTGAATTTTGGTGCGCCAGAAAGTGTTCCTGCAGGAAAAGAATCTGCAAAGACTTTCATCGTATTTACGCTTGAATCCAATTGAGCAGTTACTTTTGAAACCATGTGAATCACATGTGAGAAATACTGAATTTCTTTGTATTGTGCGACTTTTACATCAGCAGAATTTCGACTTAAATCATTGCGAGCCAAATCGACCAACATCACATGCTCTTCATTTTCTTTTGGATCAGCAATTAATTTTTCGGTCAATTCTTTATCCAAAGTTGGACTTCCAGTTCTACGAACTGTTCCTGCAATAGGATGAATTTCTGCATGATTATTATTAATGATAATTTGCGCTTCTGGTGAAGATCCGAAGATTTTATAATTTCCGTAATCGAAATAAAACAAATAAGGCGAAGGATTTACAGAGCGTAAAATGCGGTAAACATTGAATTCGTCACCCGAAAATTTTTGTTTGAATTGACGAGAAGGAACTATTTGGAAAACATCTCCACGGAAACAAGATTGTTTACATTTTGTCACCATTTCTTTGAATTCATCATCTGTTAAATTGGATTGAATTTCACTTTCTACATTAAATGGATATTCAACAATTGATTTGTTATGAACAACACTTTTAATTTCAGAAAATTTAGAATCTATTTCATCATTTTGAAATTCGATGAATTGAATTTCATTGTGAAAATGATTGAACACCACAATATTTTGATAGAACGAATACGAAAATTCTGGAACCGTAGCTTCGTTTCCTTTTGCTGAAAATTTTACTGTTTCAAAATGTGGAATCGCATCCCATGCAATGTATCCAAATAAACCATTTACAGGTAAATCTTCTCCATTTTGAATCATAAACTGACTTGTAAATTTTTTGAATTTCTCTGTCAATTCTTGACCATTCAACGCATATTCTTTTGTTTCTCCATTCACATACGTTTCATTCACAATTCCGTTTGTAACTTTAAAAGTTGCGATCGGATTTAGACAAATAAAAGAGTTAGCATCTGTCTTCGAATGATAGTCAGAACTCTCTAATAATAAGGCATTCGGATAAATATCTCGAAGTTTCAAATAAAGCTGAACAGGAGTCGTTAAATCCGCTAAAACAGTTTCTTTCTGTATCTTAAAAGTTAAATTCATTTGTTAAATATTTAGGTTTAGAGCACAAAAAAAGGCTTGTCGGTTACGACAAGCCTTTTCTACATATAACTGCAAAGAGGTCTTACGAACCAACGTTTTGTTGTTCGATATTCCACCACCAGTTATTTGTAAATAATGTTTTCATTGGGACAAATTTAGAAAGGATTTTGAATTGTACAAATTATTTTTTGATAAATTTTTTAGTTGAGTGAACAATTGATATTTTTGAGTGAATAATAAAAACACAAACAAAATGGAATATAATTATAACAATCTGATTGTTGAAGTAGAAAATAAAATTGCGTTAGTTACTTTAAATCGTCCGCAAGCATTAAATGCATTGAACAAAGATTTATTAAATGATATTTCAAACTTTTTTACGGATGCGGATTCTGATTCTGCTATTCGAGTAATTATTTTGACTGGTTCTGGTGAAAAATCTTTTGTTGCCGGAGCGGATATCAAAGAGTTTGCAAGTTTTGATGGTCGTCAAGGTGAGCAATTAGCTGCAAAAGGGCAAGAAAATGTTTTTGATAAAATTGAAAATTCTAAAAAACCTGTAATCGCCGCAGTGAATGGTTTCGCTTTAGGAGGTGGTTTAGAATTAGCGATGGCGTCTCATTTTCGTATAGCATCAACTAATGCAAAATTAGGATTACCAGAGGTTACATTAGGTTTGATTCCGGGTTATGGAGGAACGCAACGTTTGCCAAAATTAATTGGAAAAGGTCGTGCAATGCAGGCAATTATGACAGCAGATATGTTTACAGCTGAACGCGCGCATGAAATTGGTTTAGTGAATGAAGTTGTTGAGCAAGCTGAATTAATTGATCGAGCAAAAGAAATTGCGACTAAAATATCCAAAAATTCTTCTGTAGCGATTCGTCACGCGATTCGAGCGATTAATGCGTCAGATAAAGACAATGGTTTTGAAGTTGAAATTGAAAGTTTCGGAAATTTATTTGATGAAGAAGATTTCAAAGAGGGAACAACTGCTTTTGTTGAGAAAAGAAAACCTAATTTTAAGTAATTTGCTTAAAAAATAAATCATCAAAAAAAGCTTCAAGATTACTTGAAGCTTTTTAATTTTACATCATGAAAAAAATAGTTGTTGGATTCATTTTGATGATGAGTTCTATTGTGTTTTCACAAGAAATTTATCAAGTTATAGCGCAAGAAGGATTGACAGTTAGAACAAGTCCGAATGGAAAACGAATTGGTAAAATTCCGTATGGATATCCTGTTAAAATTTCAGAAAAAGGTGAAGCGTTTGCAATTAAAGATAATGGTAAAGCAAAAAGTGGAAACTGGGTGAAATTAGATGTTAGCTCGTCTAAATTAATTTTGGAGGAAGGAGTTAATGATTCTTCTGCTCAAGGCGATTTGTATGCGTTTAGTGGTTATTTAATCACACAACAAAATTTTGTCAATCAATTCGAAACAGAAATTTCTACACATCCAGCTTTTAGCGAATTTTATTTAGCAACAGCTTACAAATGCTTCGCAATTAAAGGCGACTTTTTTGGTGACGGTGTGGTGGATTATTTATATAGAATGATTGATACAAAAGGAAATATCCGTTTATTTATTGTGAATAATATGAAAAAAGGAAGTCAAATTTATGGTTTGGGAGGAGCAAAAGATCCGTTCAAAATTACAAATTATGATTTCGGAACGTTGATGATGATTCCAAAAGGAACGCCACTTTTTTCGAATTATAAAGATGGAGTGAAACGAAATTTAAATGGAGTTTCTAAAAATGAAATCGTAACTTTAGATTATGATGCGATTTATGTGCATCAAGATAACGCAAAAGAAGGAGGATTTATTTACCGAAAAGATGGTAAATGGAATTGGCTGAACCAAAAATAAAACTAAAATAATTATGCAAAATATAGAAGGTAAAGTAGCTTATATAACGGGCGGAACAAAAGGAATTGGATTAGGAATTGCAAAATCATTGGTAGAAAATGGTTTGAAAGTGGCAATTTCTGGACGAAACATTGATGATGTTGAAAAAGCTCGTCATTATTTAGGAAATCAAAACGTATTGGCTATTCAGTCGGATGTGAGACATTTCGAAGATGAACAAAATGCAATTGAGCAAATTATTTCTGCGTTTGGACGTTTGGATATTGTGATTGCAAATGCTGGTTTAGGAAAATTTGCACCAGTTGATGAACTTTCTTTAGAAGATTGGAATGCGATGATTGATACTAATCTAACAGGAGTTTTTCATACGATAAAAGCGTCTGTTGAAGCACTAAAAGTTTCGAAAGGATATTATATTTCGATTGCTTCTTTGGCGGGAACAAATTTCTTTGCGAATGGAGCGGGTTACAATGCTTCGAAATTTGGCGTTGTAGGTTTTACACAAGCTGCGATGTTAGATTTGAGAAATTATGATATCAAATGTACAACGATTATGCCTGGTTCTGTGACTTCAAACTTTAATGATCATGTGCCAAATTCAGAGGATGGATGGAAAATTCAGCCCGAAGATTTAGGACAAATGGTAGTTGATTTATTGAAAATGAATCCAAATGTTTTGCCAAGTAAAATAGAAGTTCGTCCTACTAAAACAAAATAATTTAAAGATCTCGATAAGAGATCTTTTTTTATGAAAAAAATATTTCGTAATTACCAATAGTTTACATAGTTTCGTGGAAAAATAAGAAATACAATAAAGGTATTTTTTAACGAGCACTTTTTAATGAGTTTTAAAAAATCAGTCAATCATTTTCGTCGTACAATTATGCGTCGATTAACAGGAGGAATAGGTGATGGTAATTTGCCAAAAATAGACAAAGAAAAACCTCTTGAACTTAATAGAGTACTGATAAACAGACCTAATCAGCGTCTAGGAAATATTCTATTGATTACACCTTTGATTCAGGAAATTATCCGATATAATCCAGATGTTAAAATTGACTTATTTGTAAAAGGTAAGGTTGCCACGATTATTTTTGAGAACTATCCACAAGTTGATCAAATTATTGAATTACCTAAAAAACCTTTCAAAGAATTGATTCAATACGCTAAAGTTTGGCTAAAAATCAAGAAAAAGAATTACGATTTAGTGATTAATGTTGATAAAAATTCATCTTCAGGACTACTTTCGACTTCTTTTGCAAATTCTAAGTATAAAATTTTTGGAAATGAATTTGAAATGAATTCGAACCAAGAAATTCATATTCATCAAGCACAATATCCAGTTTATCAATTCAGAAAATATTTAGATTTATTCAAAAATAAAAAAGGAAATTTAGGTATTCCAATTCTAAATATTCAGTTAACAGAGCAAGAATCTACGAAAGGAATAGAAATGTTAAATGAATTGATTCAAGATCCTTCAAAGAAAACGTTGGCGTTTTTTACGTATGCAACTGGTGTAAAATGTTATGATGAGGAATGGTGGATAGAATTTTATAATTTATTTTATCCAAAATATTCGCAAGAATATAATCTAATTGAAATTTTACCTGTCGAAAATATTTCGATGCTAAATCATAGATTACCTACTTATTATAGTAAAGATGTGAGAGAAATTGCAGCGGTGATGAAAAGTTGCGAATTTGTGATTGCAGCTGATTCTGGTATGATGCATTTGAGTTGTGCTGCGCCTACAAAAACAATTGGTTTGTTTAAAGATCAAAGCTTCTTAGAGCGTTATAAACCTTATGGAGTAGGAAATGCTGTGGTCTTGATTAATAATGAAGATAAGGGGATTCTTGTTCAAGAAATGGATAAATTATTGTTTAAAAAGCTGTTTTTATTATTAAATAAAATTTGTATCGATTTGATATGAAGTAAATTAACTTCTACAAAAATATTTTAATTTCGTTTGATTATTTCATAGCTTTGTCCTTTGAAATAATATAAAAATGTCAACAGAGTTTACAATTATCATCCCAATTTATAATGAGGAAGATAACTTGATAAGATTGGAAGAAACAATGAATCAATATCTGTCAAAGTCAATAAAACAGACTGAAATTTTATTGATTAATGATGGATCTAAAGACAAAAGTTTGGCTCTTATGAAAGAGATTTGTAATAGAAATCAAGCTTTTCATTATATCTCTTTTGACAAAAACTATGGTTTATCTGCTGCTATAAAAGCTGGTTTTGATACAGTGCAATCAAAATGGGTTGGTTATATCGATGCTGATTTACAGACTGATCCAGAAGATTTCAATAAATTATTAGCGTTAGCAGATCAATATGATTTGGTGACTGGAGTTCGTGCAGATCGCAAAGATTCTTTCGTGAAAAACATGTCATCTAAAATTGCCAATTCTATTCGTAGAGCATTTACTAATGATGGAATGGATGATACGGGTTGTCCATTAAAAGTTATAGATGCAGAAAAAGCGAAAAAAATTCCGATGTTCAAAGGTTTGCATCGCTTTTTGCCAGCTATGATTTTATTACAAAACGGAACGGTTACTCAAGTTCCTGTCAAACATTTTCCTCGTATCGCGGGCGAATCAAAATTCAATTTATGGAACCGTTTATTAGGACCGTTAATGGATTGTTTTGCATTTGTTTGGATGAAGAAAAAATACATCAATTATAAAATTCAAGAAAGAGCGTAATGCCAAATTGGGTTATCATCAGTATTGGTTTTCTTGCACAAGCACTTTTTTCGAGTCGTCTTATTTTACAATGGATTGTTTCTGAAAAGAATAAGAAAGTTCTTACACCAAAATTATTTTGGGAAGTCAGCTTGTTTGCTTCGGTTTTATTGTTTTTTTATGGTTATTTACGTCATGATTTTTCGATTATGTTGGGACAAACTTTGACGTATTATATCTATATCAGAAATATTCAACTTCAAAATCATTGGAAAGAATTCCCGAAAATAGTACGCATTTTCTTGTATGTTTTTCCTGCATTAATTGTTTTGTATGGTTTCAATAACGGAATTTTTGATGTAGATTTATTATTCAAAAACGAAAAAATTCCTTTGTGGTTATTATCTTTAGGAGTCGTATCTCAGGTACTTTTTACATTTCGTTTCGTCTATCAATGGATTTATTCCGAACGAAAACACGAATCGCAATTACCAATGGGATTTTGGGCAATTAGTTTAACAGGATCATTGTTGATTTTAACTTACGCGATTATTCGAAAAGATCCCGTTTTATTTGTTGGTCATTTTATGGGATTTATCGTTTATGCTCGAAATATATTAATCAAACGAAAAGAAAAAAATGGTTCAGTGGATTAAGCAAAATTCAGTTTTATTTTTAATCATCGTAACAATTTTGATGTTGTTTGTCAATCTTGGTGTTTTACAAACGAACATTATGGAAGCTCGAAATATTATTTCGGCGCGAGAAATGGTACACGATGGAAACTGGATTTTTACTACGCTTAACGGTTTACCTCGTTATGAAAAGCCACCTTTACCAACTTGGATTACCGCTGCTTTTGGAAGTGTTTTTGGTTTCGAAAACTTTTTTTGGCTACGCATTCCAGTTGTTCTAATTACCATTTTATTGGTCGTTTGGTTCTATAAAACATTAACGCATTTCGATTTAACAAAACAACAAGTTGTTAATTCTTCATTGGTTTTAATCACTTCATTTTACGTGTTTTTCTCTGGAAGAGACAACAATTGGGACATGTACACGCATAGTTTTGTGATGGGAGCGATATTGTTTTTGGTGAAAGAATTTCAATCATCAAAATTTAATTTATTCAACTTTATTGCTGCATTTTTCTTGTTAGGATGTTCGATAATGAGCAAAGGTCCAGTTTCGTTGTATGCGTTATTTTTACCGTTTTTAATTGCTTATTTTATTGTTTATAGATACAAATTAGGAAGAAATTTAGGAATCACAATTTTAACGATAATATTAGGTTGCGTCGTAGGATTTGCATGGATGATGTATGTTAAATATTTTGAT
This sequence comes from Empedobacter sp. UBA7494, assembly GCF_002478465.1. NCBI lineage: Bacteria > Pseudomonadati > Bacteroidota > Flavobacteriia > Flavobacteriales > Weeksellaceae > Empedobacter > Empedobacter sp. UBA7494. The sequence goes on along the minus strand of NZ_DLOC01000020.1, from coordinate 12,046 downwards.
GCAGCACATTTTTTAGCAGCTTCTCAAAAAGAAGTAAACAATTGGCACAGTTACAACACTCGCCCAATTTATTACTATTGGAGTTTCTTTACACAATCGGGTTTATGGACAATTCCAGCTTTGGTTAGCTTGATTTATCCTTATCTAAAAAATAAAGTTGTAAACAAAAAAACTTATCAATTTGCTTGGTTATGGACAATTTTATCGGTGGTTTTATTATCTGTAATTCCAGAAAAAAAATCAAGATATTTATTGCCAGTTTTAATTCCATTAGCGATGAATATTGGCTTTTATATCGAATATTTACGATTAGAATTTAAAAATTTATCAAATAAAACCGAACGATATTTTACCAATTTTACGTTTGGTTTATACGGAATAATAGGAATCGCGATTTCAGTTGGTGTTTTTATTTATACAAAAGATCGTTTGTCAGAATTTTTAGTTTGGTCGATTCCTTTTGCTGTTGTTGGATTAATTTTAGGAATCTCAATTTTTAAAGGATTAAAGGTAAAATCATTCGAACAGATATTTTACTTAACTATTTTATTGATGTGCTCAGTTGTTGCGTTTGGATTTCCACTTTCCAAATTAACTTTTTCCGAAGAGTTATATTCTTCTGCCAAAAATCTAAAAAAATTAGAACAACATAATCAAATTAAAACATACGAATGGCAAAGTTTTGTTCCTGAAATAGTGTTGGATTATGGGACTTCAATTCCTGCAATTAACGATGGAAAGAAAACTATCTTTCCGAAAGAAGAGAAATTTGGAATGTTAGCAAGTCCGTCAGATTCTACTTTTTTTGCAGATCATTTCAATAATTATTCAATCAAAAAAATTGGTGTGGTTGATTTGAATCATTCTTCAAAAAATCAAAAAAATTATAACGATCGTATCAAAAGAAACTATTATTTGATTCAAAAAAAGTGATTAAATTTCGAATAAAATTTTTAGCTTAAATTTCCGTTATTCTAATAAAATCTTTTGCAGTTTCGGATTCTATTTTTTCTATGTTTTTGGTTAGTGAACAGTTTTGTTTTCGCTCAACATTTTGGGTGGAAAAATCCTAATTTTAGACAAGATTCTGTTCAACTTTCTGATACGATAAAGCTGCAAAATAAAGGAATTTTATCCGAAAAATTTCAAATTTTAGATTCAACAGGAAATCCAATTTCAAAAGAATTTTATACTATAAATTTCGAACGAAACGAAGTTTATTTCAATTCTTCAATCGCCAAACAAATGGTGAAAATTCAGTATTTTGTTAATCCAAAATTAGCCGAATCTGTTTTTTATGCCAAAAATCCGAATATCATTGTTAATGATGCAAAACCAGTTGATATTTTTCATCAAATAAAATCGAATTCAAAACAAGCGAACAAAAATGTTTTTGATGGTTTGAATAGCAAAGGATCAATGATTCGCGGTATTCGTTTTGGAAATAATCAAAGTGCTTCTGTGCAATCTTCGTTGGATTTGGAATTGTCAGGAAAATTATCAGATGATATTACGGTAAATGCGGCGATTGCGGATAATAATGTGCCAATAGAATCGGATGGATACACGCAAAATCTGCAAGAATTTGATAAAGTTTACATCGAATTAGCCAGTAAAAATTCGAAAATTCGAGCTGGTCATATTGATATTAATACAAATCAAGAAAGAGATTTTTTCAATCCATTCAATCAAAAAGTAACAGGTTTACAATTATCAACTCAGTTGAAAGGCGAAAAATCGTCTACCAATATTTTTGCTTCGGGAAGTATTACACGAGGCGAATTTATGCGCGTTAATTTTGTTGGACAAGACGGAAATCAAGGTCCTTACAGGCTTTCTGGAAAAAATAACGAATTGTATGTGATTATTATTTCGGGAAGTGAAAAAGTATATATTGATGGCGTTTTGTTGGAACGAGGCGAGCAAAATGATTATGTGATTAATTACAATACGGGCGAAATTTCTTTTACTTCAAATCGATTGATTACCGCAAATACGCGCATTAATGTGGAATATTTGTACAATTCTCGAAATTATTCGCAAGTTTTGCTTTATGGCGGCGCTGAATACGAATCGGAACGATTAAAATTGTCAGGTTTTTTCTTTTCTCAAGGAGATTCGAAAAATAATTCACTTGGAAATGATTTGACAGATGCTGAAAAGCAAATTTTGGCAAATGCAGGGAATGATCCAGATAAAATGTACACAGTTTCTGCAGAGAAAACGACGTTTGATTCGAATAAAATCTTGTATCGAAAAGTAGATCAAAATGGATTAGATATCTTTGAATATTCGACAGATCCAAACGATGAATTGTATCAAGTGGCTTTCACGTATGTTGGCGCTAATCAAGGAAATTATCGACAAATAAATGCGAATCAAAATGGTAAAGTATTTCAATATAACGAAGCAATTGCAGGAGTTTTACAAGGAGATTATGAACCAATAAAGCAATTAATTTCGCCTAAAAAATTGCAGATTTATACCTTAAATGGTCAATATCAATTGAAAAACAATGGAAATATTGGCTTTAACTTAGGTTTGAGTAATTATGATCAAAATTTATTTTCATCGATTGATGATCAAAACAATTCTGGTTTAGCAACTCGTGTTTATGGTGAAAAAACATTTTCTTTCAAAAATTGGAAAATTACTCCTTATGCGGAAGGGAATTTTATCAACAAAAATTATAAAAGTGCAGAGCGTTTACGAGTTGTTGAATTTGCACGAGATTTTAATTTGAATCAAGAATTAAGTGGCGTAAATCAGAATTTTATCACAGCAAAAATCAATTCATCTTGGAAAGAAAAATTTAATGCACAATATAAATTCGATTATCTTGAAAATATTGGTTTGTACAAAGGTTTGAGAAATCAACTTGATGCAAATTATAAAACTGAAAAATACGAAATCGTTGCGCAAGCAAATATTTTATCAACAAAAGCAACGCTTCAAAATACCAATTTTGCGCGTTATATGGTAGATGGAAAACGAAAAATTGGAAATAAATTTTGGGTTGGAGCGAGAGTTTGGGGCGAGAATAATGACATGGATGATTTGACAAAAAATCAAAAATCAGATTTAAGTTTTAAATGGAATGAATTTCAGTTGAAAGGAGGTTTTGCAGATTCGCTTGGTCATAAAATCGATTTGACGGTTTATCAACGTCAAGATGATTCGGTTCGTTTTGAGACTTGGCATAATATTCAACAAAGTAAAGGAGCTATTTTTAATTCAACTTTAATTCAAAAACAAAATCATCATTTAAGTTTAAATTTTCATTATCGACGAGTTAATTATAAATTTTTAGATGCGCCGAACGAAGATTTTATGACAGGAAGCGTAAAGTGGTATAAAGTTTTTTTCAATCAAGGTTTACAATTAAATGTTGATTATGAAGTGGCTAGCGGTGTGGAACCTCAGCGTGAATTTCAGTATGTAAAAGTTTCGGATGGAATGGGAATTTACAAATGGACGGATTATAACGGCGATGGAATTGAGCAAATTGATGAGTTTGAAGTGGCAGAATTTATCGACCAAGCAAATTATATTCGCGTGTATACGAATACAATCGAGTATTTGAAAACGAATAAAAATCAATTCAATTTTACGTTGCGTTTTCGTCCAAAACAAGTTTTTGATACCGAAAATGAATTCTGGAATCGTTGGATGTTTCAGCAAAATATCTCGGCAAGTAACTCGTTGCGCAAAGAAGGAACGACATTAGAATGGAATCCTTTTACCAATTCGGCTCAAATTTTGGGTAAAACAAGAAGTATTCGTTCGTCGATTTTCTTTAATCAAGGAACACAATATAAATGGTCGTCAAATTTTATTTACAATCAACAAGAATCCCAAACATATGTTTACACAGGTTCTGAATACCGTGATTCAGACAGTTATTTGTTGCAAGCGCGTTATAAGATTTTGCAAAATTTAATCGCAAGTTTAGATACTGAATATATGGTGATTAACAGCGATTCTGAGTTATTTTTGAGTAGACGATATAAGTTAAATAATCTTCGTTTATCCCCAAAAATGACTTATCAAACAGAAAAAAATCTTGTTGCGTCGTTGTTTTATAATTATCAAAATAAGAAGAATGTTTCGGGTGAAGAGCAATTAAATCAGTCGGATTTGGGAACAGAAATTCAATGGAACGGTTCGGATAAAATGAGTTTGTTGGGAAGTTTTAGTTTTATCAACAATAAATTTATCGGAAACCAAGAATCTGTTGTTGGAAATCAAATGATGGAAGGTTTACGTGCTGGAAATAATTTTGTTTGGCAGTTGCAAATCCAACGACAAATCACAAGTTTTTTGCAATTGAATATTTCGTATGATGGACGAAAAACTGAAGAAAATAAACCAATACATACGGGAAGTGTGCAAGTACAAGCGAGGTTTTAAATAATAATAAAAAAACGTTT
>NZ_DLOC01000020.1:0-7406 GCF_002478465.1 Empedobacter sp. UBA7494 | reverse complement strand
AAACGTTTTTTTATTATTATTGAATTTTACCTTCGTAGAAAACAGGATTTCCTTTTTCGTCGAAACCAATTATGGTTAATTGATAATCTTTTGGTTTATCGTTGTTGAAATATTCTATTTCTGTGTCTTCTCCTGGAGCTGTATACAAATTAGGATTCCAAAATAAAGTACTTCTTATATCGTTTGGAACATCGTTGTAAAGCGACTCGTAATCATCATTGCTAAAATATGGCAGAGATTGATTGTAGCCACCAATCTGAATTAAATTATTTGGTAACATCGGCGTGTTATCAACTGGCGCATTACTTCCTCGTTTCGAGTAAATTGCAATTGCATTTCCAAGTAAACCAGCGCCTTTGAAAATTTTTACCATTGCAATATCTCTAGGATTAATACTCGTTAAATTATCTGAAGTCATTTTCATTTCGTTCCAATAAATTGCAACTTCAGAATTTCTGATTTTAGGAACTCCGTTAGAAACCGTTAATCCTGCAACTCGTCCCGCTAAAAAGTCCATAATATTTGTATAACCTTCTATTGGCTGAGATTCGTTTACAAAATCTATCACCGTTTCGTTTATATTATTAAACATTCCGCTACTTAATTCATTGTTCAGCTTCTCAGTTTTCGATTTTTTATCCGCTTTTACAACAACCTCTTTCAGGCGAATACTTTTATCATTGATAATTTTGATGTTCTGTTTATACGTATTTTGCTTCTCGACTTCCTCTTTATTCGTGATTTCTTCTAATAAATAAGGCGTTGCTGGCAATTTAGATTTATAACTTGTGCTTTTATAATTTGGTACAACAGATAAAGTTAAAGTTCCATTATTGGCAGATTTTCCATTTTCCGAATTCAAGAAATAATTCATCGCCATTGGTCCATAATAAAACAAATTATTCATCTCGAAGTTTCCTTCATAATCAGTATCAAGCGTTGCAAATTCTTTTCCATTATTTTGCATTTTATAGATAATACTCAAGGATGCATTGCTCAATTCTCTTCCGTTATTGTACGCTTTTACTTTGTACGAAAGATATCTACGCTCATTGTCAATAGTAGGTTTTACGATATTTCCTACCACTAAATCTTCCCAATTAAATCTTTTCCATTTTTCTGTTATTAAAAGTGCATCAAGATTTTCTGAGAATTCATTATTTTTAAAATATTGTGTCGGATGATTAATTTTCGAACTAAAATCTCGTGTCAATAACATCGCTGAAATTAAATTATCTTCATCATTATTTTTTTGATCTTTGATAACAGCCGAAAAGTTAATTTCTTCAGGATATTTTACTTTAATTGTATTTAATTCGCGAGGATTAGTTGTTGTTTCGAAAGAAATTTCAGGTTTTTTGTATGATTCTTTTGGATTGATAAATATCAATCGATTGGCAACTTGAATATCATTTGCATCAAAAATAGCAATGTTCAAAATACCTTTATCATTGTCTAAAACCTCTTTTGGAACATAAGTCGAAACCGATTCCACACTTTTTACAATCTGAGAACTCATCACAAGTTCGTTGTTAATTGTTCCAATAATTTTATAATTCAATAAAGGGTTTTCTTGGTTGATACTTTTCAATTGAATCACAATATCTTTGCTATTTCGAACAACTTTCAACAGAATTCCATCTTTTTTAGCTTCGGGTAAATCAATAATTTGTTGATTTCTTTTTTCGTCATTCAATTGCACTTGATAAGATTTACCTTTTTCTGCTCTCAACGCAAAAGTCGCAACGTTCTCATCTAAATTATCAAATGTTGTAATTTTATTGGCAGGATTATTTTTCTCGAATACAAAACCATTCCATTTTTTTGGTAAATCTCCGTCTGATTTTAGTCTTACAGCAAATTTAGTTGTCTGATTTTGAATGAAATTTCCACCTTCAGCAAAAGCTTTTGCATTCCATTTTAAATTTGGATTTGGAACAAGTTTTAACTTAGAATTTGGATTATAAATTTTAATTTGATTGATATGTTGAAATTCTTCTGAGAAGAAAGTCATGTACGTTGTGTAGGCTCTTACAAAGTAAATTCCTTCCTCGTTTTCGTTTTTGGTATTTAGCGTTCCGTCACTTTCACCGTTTAAAATCGGAACCAATTTTCGGTCGATTAATTTTTTGTCTTTATCGTATAATTCTACAATAAGATTTGTAGAAATTAAGCTAGGTTTGTAGCCATTTAATGTATAAGCTTTGAACCAAATATTATCTCCAGCAATATAATCTTTCTTATCAAATAATAAATAAACTTTTTCCTGAGCGTAATTTATATCCAGACTTTTTATAGCCGTTTCCAATTTTGATTGCGCAAAAGTTGTAATCGAGGAAAAGTATAATGCGAGTAAATAAATATATTTCATGCGAGAATGATTAATCTAATAGAATGAATTTGAATTCTTAAAATTATCATTATTTAGATGATTTTCATTCATACTTTTTATTAAAGTTTATCATAACTTTTGATTGAATGACGATTTTCTTCTCGAATAATGTTAATTTTTGTTAATGAATTTAAGTAAAAGACTTTAAACAAAAAAACCTCGAGAATTTCTCGAGGTTTTGATTTATAAAGAAATGTTGTTGGATTAAATTCCGTCAACAATTGCATTTAATGTTGCAGATGGACGCATTGCAGCAGTTGTTTTAGCAAAATCTGCTTTGTAGTAACCACCAATATCTTGAGGTTTACCTTGCGCACCAATTAACTCTTCGTTAATTTTTGCTTCGTTTTCTTCCATAGCTTTTGCAACAGGAGCAAATTTAGCAGCTAAATCAGCATCTTTTGTTTGATTTGCTAATGCTTCTGCCCAGTACATTGCTAAGTAAAAGTGAGAACCACGGTTATCGATAGTTCCTAATTTACGACCTGGAGATTTGTCAGTCGCTAAAAATTTAGCATTTGCTTCGTCTAAAGCATCAGCTAAAGTTTGAGCTTTTGCATTTCCTTGTGTTTGAGAAACGTGCTCTAAAGAAGCTTGTAAAGCTAAGAATTCACCTAAAGAATCCCAACGTAAGTAACCTTCTTCTATGAATTGTTCGATGTGTTTTGGAGCAGATCCTCCCGCACCAGTTTCGAATAATCCACCTCCGTTCATTAATGGAACGATAGATAACATTTTAGCAGAAGTTCCTAATTCTAAAATCGGGAATAAATCTGTTAAGTAGTCACGTAAAACGTTACCAGAAACAGAAATAGTATCTTTTCCTTCTCTTGCACGGCTTAAAGTTTCTTTCATCGCATCTTTAACATCCATGATACGAATATCTAAACCTGTTGTATCGTGATCAGCTAAGTATTTTTCAACTTTTTTAATGATTTGTTGATCGTGAGCTCTTCCTTTATCTAACCAGAAAATTGCAGGAGTATCAGATAAACGAGATCTGTTAACTGCTAATTTAACCCAGTCTTGAATAGGAGCATCTTTAGTTTGAGACATTCTGAAAATATCAGAAGTTTCAACTTTTTGCTCTAATAAAGTGTTTCCGTTTGCGTCTTCAACTTTGATTGTTCCGTTTGCAGGAGCTTGGAAAGTTTTGTCGTGAGAACCATATTCTTCCGCTTTTTGAGCCATTAATCCAACATTAGGAACAGAGCCCATAGTTGTAGGATCTAAAGCACCGTTTGCTTTCATATCATCTACAACAGCTTCGTAGAAACCAGCGTAAGAACGGTCAGGGATAATCGCTACAGTATCTTCTTCAGCACCATCTTTGTTCCACATTTTACCTCCGTTTCTTACCAATGCAGCCATAGATGCATCAACAATAATATCAGAAGGTACGTGGAAGTTAGTAATTCCTTTATCAGAATTCACCATTGCTACACGTGGTCCGTTTGCTAAATCAGCTTCAATTGCAGCTTTGATTTCTGCTTCTTGTGCATGACCTTTGATTTTTTCGAATAAATCAGCTAAACCGTTGTTTGGATTAATATCTAATGCTTTGAAAGTATCAGCATATTTTACGAAAACATCTTTGAAGAAAGTTTCAACGATAGCTCCAAAAATAACTGGATCAGAAACTTTCATCATTGTTGCTTTTAAGTGAGCAGACAACAATACGTTTTTATCTTTTGCTTCTTGAATCGCTTCTTGAACAAATGATCTTAAAGAGTTTAAGTTCATTACAGAAGAATCAATTACTTCTCCAGCTTTTAAAGGTGCTGCTGATTTTAATTCTTGAACAGAACCATCTTCTCCGTAAAATTTGATTGTATATTCAGTTGCGTTTTCTAACGTAGTTGAATTTTCAGTACCATAGAAATCACCAGATTTCATATAAGCAACTTTTGTTTTGCTGTCTGTAGCCCAAGCTCCCATTTTGTGAGGATTAGCTTTTGCATAGTTTTTAACAGCTTTTGGTGCACGACGGTCAGAGTTTCCTTCACGTAAAACTGGGTTTACAGCTGAACCTAAAACTTTTCCGTATCTAGCTTTGATTGCTTTTTCATCTTCATTTTTTGGTTCAGCTGGATAATTTGGTACAGCAAAACCTTTCGCTTGCAATTCTGCAATTGCTTCGTCTAACTGAGGAACAGAAGCCGAAATATTAGGTAACTTAATGATGTTTGCTTCCGGAGTAGTCGCCAAAGCTCCTAATTCTGCTAAAGCATCAGGAATTCTTTGTTCTTCTTTTAAGAATTCAGGGAAATTAGCTAAAATACGTCCAGCTAAAGAAATATCTGGAACTTCGATTGTAATATCAGCTGTTTTAGTGAATCCTTGTACGATTGGCAAAAATGAGTGAGTTGCCAACATCGGAGCTTCATCCGTAAGTGTGTAATGAATTTTTGACATTATGTTTTAAATTTTTTTGAGACTATTTTAATAATAGTCAATTAAAAATACATTTTTTCAATTTTGAATGCAGAAACGCAAACTTTGCAAATATACAATATTTAACAGATTAAGTTGACCTTAAATCAATCATTTACACTAATTTTAGTATAATTTTTAACATGATTTTTGATAGGTCGTCAAGTTGATAATTTATTGAAACAAAATTGTTCAAGTTGATAATTTTTTACTGTTTTTTTTTTCAACTTCATGTATAATTTCACTTTTGAAAGAGCTGTCTATTTAATTCTTTTTAAGAAACCAATTTTTATACACTTATTTTCTTTCTTAATTTTGCATAAAAACAATTCTTTTGAAACAAAATCTAGTGACAATCGCATTTTATAATGTCGAAAATTTTTATTCTAAATCTTCAGACGAATCTTTTTTGCCCAGTAATTTTATCAAATGGAAAGATAATCGTTATGACACAAAGGTGAAAAAGATTGCATTCTGCATCTCTAAAATTGGAAAATTAGAAACAAATGAATTACCATGTTTGGTTGGTTTGGCTGAGGTTGAAAATGAAGAGGTTTTGCAAGATTTGATTCAAAATGATTTTTTGAAAGATGGTGATTATAAAACACTTTTATATAAATCATTAGACGAAAGAAAAATAAATGTTGGATTAATTTATCGTCAACAATTTTTTGAAGTTATAGAAAGCGAACCAATTAGATTTATCTTTAAAGATCAGTATGATACAAAATCTTATACACGAGATATTTTATATGTGAAAGGAAATTTAGTTGGCGAAATTATTCATATTTTTATTGTTCATTTGCCTTCTAAAATTGATAAAGAAATCAATCAATTAAAACGTCAACATATTTTTAAAACGATTCGAAAAAGAATTAACGATTTGTTAACCGAAAATTATTCGGCAAAAATTGTTGTGATGGGAGATTTTAATGATGCTCCAACAAATTCTGACTTAATTGATGAATTGGATACTCGTTCTAAACAAGAAGAAATAAACAGAAACGAATTATTCAATCCAATGGTCAGTCTACAATCGTATAAAAGAGGTTCGATGATCTTTAAGAAACAATGGATGTTATTCGATCAACAGATTTTTTCGAAAGGATTTTTTACTTGTCAATCAAATTTAGAATATATAAAAACAGATATTTTTGATGCTGATTTTTTGAAGAATACAGGCGGAAAATTAACTGGTTTGCCATTCAGAACTTTTGTTGGCGGAAAATATTTCGGTGGATATAGCGACCATTTTCCCGTTTATACCATTTTAAAATATTAAATTTGTAGCGGTATAATTTTAAGAATAGGTGAGAATCCACGAAAATGGTCAGGTTGAGATTGACGGAATCGATAAGTTGATTCTGAATGCCTTTATGGACAATGCTAACATGCCTGTTTCGCAATTAGCAAAAGAATTAGGTATATCAAATACGGCAGTTCATCAACGTATCAAGAAATTAGAAGCTTCTGGTGTGATTGATTCAACTAAAGTAATTGTAAATCCAACAATTTTAGGTTATTCAACGATGTCATTTGTTGGTGTTTTTATGGACAAACCTTCTTCTTATAAATTAGTTGTGAAAGCTTTGGAAGAGATTCCAGAAGTAGTGGAAGCTCATTTTACAACGGGAAATTACGGGATTTTCCTTAAAATTTTGAGTCGTGATAATCTACATTTAATGAATGTGTTGAACAAAAAAATTCAGCAAATTGATGGCGTTACACGTACAGAAACTATAATTTCGTTGGAGCAACCAATAGATAGACAAATAAAACTTTAATATACAAAGATGAATATTAATCAATATTTAGACTCGACGTATCTTAAAACACCTGAACAAGCAGGTATTTCGAATTCTGATACATTAGATATGGTGCATAAGTTAACACAAGAAGCTATTGATAATGATATCTATGCGGTAATGATTCGTCCTGATTATGTAAGATCAGTTCGTGAATTATTGGATGAGAAAAAATCGAATGTTGTTTTGGGAACTGTGATTGGTTTTCCTGAAGGGACTTACGATTTGAATGAAAAGTTGAGAGAAGCGCAAAAAGCAATTGCTGATGGAGCCGATGAATTAGATTTTGTAGTCAACTACGAAGCGTTCAAAAAAGGTGATAGCGATAAAGTAAAAGAAGAAGTAGAAGCTGCAACATTAGTCGCATTGCGTGAAGGTAAAGTTGTAAAATGGATTATCGAAACTGCTGCTTTAACAGATGAACAGATTGTTGCTATAACACAATTAATTCGTGATACTGTTTTAGAAAAAGCAGGTGAAGAAAAAGCATCAAAAGTTTTTGTAAAATCTTCTACAGGTTTTTATAAAACTGAAAATGGAGAACCAAATGGAGCAAATGAGCATGTTATTAAATTGATGCTTGAAAATTCAGGTTCGCTTCCAGTGAAAGCTTCTGGCGGAGTTCGCACAACAGAAGAAGCTGAAAAAATGATCGCTTTAGGCGTGAAAAGAATTGGAACATCGTCTGCATTGGCGATTGTAAAAGGAGAGCAAGGAGCAAAAGGTTATTAGAAAATTTCTACATTAATACATTTAAAAGAGGCTGTCTCAAAAGG
>NZ_DLOC01000041.1:35855-66729 GCF_002478465.1 Empedobacter sp. UBA7494 | reverse complement strand
TTTGCGGAGTTGGGTGAATGGAACGCTTCGCTTAGTAATTGGTGATTAGTAAATCGTAATTAGTTATTACTGGGCTTGAAAAACGTATGGATAGTGAAATGAGCCTAACGGAGTAAATCGTTGCGCAAAAATGATTGTGGCAATACTGCTACTTCTACAAGGGCAAAAAACGACATGAGATACTCTCTGCTTCGGACAGGTAAAGGAAGGGGCTATTTTACATAATATGATTATAGTGGGCTTGTCCCCGAAGCCCGCTAGGCGACTATAATGACATGTTATGTAAAATAGCTTTGGAGAGGCGGCTGGTTGCTCTCTGTTTTGGAATGTGATGGAACAAGTTTTTTGCTTTTGTTGGCCGCTAAAAAAAATCCCCAACTGGATTAGATTTAGTTGGGGGGAGCTTTTAAATATATTAATCTTGAAGACCTAAATATCTTTTAAATTTCTCAAGATTATTACTTTTTATCTTTTCTACATAAGATACATATGTAATATCCTCATTTTTAATTTTCTTAAATAATGATTTTAACCTTTCTAAATCGTAGATTATAAAAGAAATATTATTGATTAATTTTAATTTTTCAAGCATTTCTTCATCATTATCTATATCTGTACTTTTTACTTTATCAAAGCCATAGATCATACCTAAATTAGCTGTTTCTTCAAAATCTCTTTGCTCTTGATCATCCATCATTAGCATCGAATAAATTTCGAAAATTCTTTTCGAATCATAGCTATAATTGTAACATAAAATAATGTACGTTCTGAATTCTAAATCTTTTAATAATGATTTTAATATTTTTTTCGCTTCTGGATAAAATGTGTTTACCTTAATAATATTTGTATGATAGTTATATGAATAAAATAATTCACTTTCTAAAGGATTGAAATACTTATTGTCGTAATTTAAATTCAAAGATTTAGTTTCTAAATCTTTAATTAATATTTCTTGTATTTTTTCTTTAGTAAAAACTTTTCTTACATCTTCTGTTAAATCATCATATTGTAAATAAACAGCAAATACGTTATCTCCATTACGTTTTTCAGGGTCTATTAGTAAATAATAATAATTTTTTATCACATCTTTGAAATGAATACAATTATTTATAAATTCTTCTGATAAAATAAGTTTTGCTAATTCTGATAATTTACTTTTCTCAATTTTATTTATTATTTCTAAAAAATCCATTCCATTTAGAATTTGGAATTCATCCTCTGACAAAAACTTTATTAACTCTAAAATATCAGTAATCTCAAAATTATCTAATTCATTGATTAATACCTTCTTTATAAAATGTAAATCTGTAGAGTCTAAATATTTTATAATAAAATCTTTTAATTCACCATTTTTAAACTTCACAATTATTTCAGTTCTAGATAAAGAATTAGTATAAGAATCTAAATAGATAGGATAATAATATTCATTACTTATGTCATTAATTAAATTAAGTTGATTAGAAAAAATATAATCTAAAGAAGCTAGTATAATCGATTTATCATAAGAATTTAAATCAATTAAATCTTTCTCAGCAAAATCTAAAAAAATCTTTCTATTAAAAGTTAATTTACCTTGATTATTTTTACTAGTATAATATTTAATACTTTCAAATGACATCAGGTGTTTCATTATTGGATATCTAAATATCAATAATCTAACTAAAAGGAATTTTTCTATCAACAAATCAAAATGATTAATTTTAGTATAATGTGCAAATTTTAAATTATTAATAAATCTTTTAACTTGTCTACGATTTTCTAAAAAGTTTATTAGCTGTAATTGAACATTTTCAAATAAATTGTCAAGATTTAAATCTTTTTCAGCTGTAATTTGTTTATCATAATTTAATGTGTTCCAAACATTAAAAAATCCTGATTCGTTAAAAAGGATATTTGTGCTTTCAATAATTAACTTTGCTATTTCTTTGTCTAATAGAACATTAATGCATTTATTATAATATTCATTCAAAGTATAATTATTTATTAAAGGTAAATCAATTTGAATATTAAAAATCTTCTCTAGATAACTACCATCCAATTTTCCTTCTTTTAATAAATAATTATTATCAATAGTTGTTATGATATAAAAATTAGGATAATCAGATAGATTTCTAATTAATTTTAGAACTTCGAATAATTCTTTTTTCTTTAAACGATCAATATCATCAATTATAATAACTATTTTTTTATCTAGATTTTTTACAATTTGCTTAGTTTTATTTAAAGAATTATCTCTATTACCTATTAAATAATCCGAGATTCCTTCTACAAATGATTTTAAATTAACACCTCCATAATTAAAAATTGATAGTACATAATTATGAAACGCCTTCGAAGCATTTGCATCATATTTACTCAACTCCTTACCTATTGTATCAAAATATTCTTTTAGTAAAGAAGGTGAATCTTCAAATTTCCAAGCATTAAAAGGGATTATAATAATTTCATTTGATTCTCGTAATTTCTTTTCGAGTTTATCTAAAAAGAATGTTTTACCTGTTCCCCATTTCGAATTTATACTTATCGTAAAAGTTCTTTTTGGAGATTGTTTTGTAATCAAATCATTTATATTATCAATGTAGTTCTGGAGTTCATACACGTTATCATCGTCATTTAAAATTTCATCGTCATCAGTACTATCTGTAAAATAGATAATCTCACTTTTTGGATATATTTCTTCACAACTTCTAATAATTAGATGGATTATATTAAAAAATAGAATCATTAACAAAATATCTAAATAATAAAAAGGAATATTGAGATATCTGTCAAATTCAGAAAATTTGATATTGGTTCTTAATGAGTCATCGAATCGTATAAAAAAATATGAAATTGAAAGGACAGTAGTCGTAAATAAATAAAATTTAGAATACACATATTTTCTTATAAATAAGCAGTATATATTGTATAATATAATTGCACTGCATATTATCCAATAGATAAAATTAAAACTGTGATATTTTGAAATATTTTTCTTTAAAAAAAATGAATCGCTTAACTGAATATCTAAAAATGGGAAAAGTATATAAACAATAATTAGAATTGTACATATACCTTTAATCCAAATATTGTTATCTTTAAGATAATTAAGTGCATCATTTTTAGGCATAAATTAGATTTTTCGCTAATTTACAATAAGTATTTTAGGCATATATAATTATGTTTAAATTTTAAAAAATCCTCAACTATGAGTTGAGGATTTATATTCTTAAAAATTCCTTTTCTGTCGGATAAATAATAAAACTATCACAAGGATCAAAGCGTTATCTTTTTCTGCGCGTTGGATGGATTTCTTGAATAATCTAATTTATCGATACTATTTTACAGAAATTCTATTTTCGTTTAGAAGTAATTGATCTTGCTTGACCATTGATAAAATCACTTGATCTAAAATATTATTGATTTGGTTTCCGACTTTTAAGAAGCCAAAAGCTTTTGCTGTTAATTTGATTAAATCTTCTTTATTTAAACTAATGTTAGCATCCATAATTTCTTGTATCGCAATAGCTATTTCTTCTGGCGCAATATCCTCGATAGTTCTTTTTTCAATTGTATTATCACGATATGTTTCTAACTCTTGTGGTTGTTGCGTTGATACCCAATAAAAATCTTGATGACCTTCAGTTATTACCACCTCAGGAATTGAAACTACTATATCCGATAAATAGTTATTCAATTTTGAACCTGCTCTTGAGGTATTCCATAATTTTAAAATCTTTTTAAACAATAAAGATTTACTAATTGGCGCTTCCACAGTTATGATTTCCTTCATTTGATTTAGAATTACAGGTCTATTTTCCATATAATAGATGGATTCTGAATTTGCAAAATCAATAGACTCGATAACAGCTGATTGATAAGGCACTCTCAATTTACTTCCTGCTTTTTCCTCTACTAAAAGATTAGATTGAGGTATTTCTTTCAATTGAATTTCTTGTACTACTGGATTAGGTTCTACAATTTTATTTTCTTGAATATCAAAAATTAGTTGCTTTATTTCCTCTATGCATTTTTCTTTATTCTTTAACCAATCTAAAGTCCATATACGATAGATGTTCCATCCTAAAGCTTTTAAAACATTAGGTGCTAATAATTCACGATCATTCGTTGTATTAATATCGTTGTAATTCTCTCCATCTACTAGAATTCCTAAAATATACTCTTTATTATTCTCAGGATTAATAATCCCTAAATCTACTTTATAATTTGAAGTTCCAATGTATTTATTTACCTGTAAACCATTATCTAATAAAGCCTTTTCAATCGCATCTATTAACGTAATTTTATTTGATTGAGAACTATTCTTCTGTAAGATATAATTTCCTTTTTCAGCAAAATTCAAGAATTCTTTTAAACCTTTTACCCCTTCAGATTTTGTACGATTTAAATCAATTTGATCCCCTTTAAGAGTAGAGAATACTTTCATTTCATATCGTGCTCTTGTAACAGCTACGTTTAATCTTCTCCATCCACCATCTCTATTTAAAGGACCAAAATTCATTGCGATTTTACCTTCTTCATCTGGACCGTAACAAATTGAAAAAAGAATAATATCCCTTTCATCACCTTGTACGTTTTCAAGATTCTTAATGAAAATCGGTTCTTCATTTTGCATAGCAAACTCCTCTAATTGTGGATAATCTTGAAATAATTTTTGTAATAAATCATCAATTAATTCTTGTTGTACCTGACTAAAAGTTACTACCCCTAATGATTTCTTATTCCCAGACTGAAGATGCTTTTTGATGTATTCAACAATGGCTAAGGCTTCATTTTTATTGGTACGTGTTTTCCCTTTATCATAAAAACCCTTAATGTGTTCAAAAGTTACCTTTTGATTTAGGTCATCTGGCGATGGAAACGTTAACAATTTACTGTCGTAAAAGTTCTTATTACTGAACGATATTAAACTCTCGTGTTTACTTCTATAATGGCGTAATAAGTGATTCGATGGAATTGATAACGCTAGAGTATCTTCTAAAATACTTTCTAGATCTTCTAATTCCATATTTTCTTCATCTATTTTATTTGAAGCAAAGAAGCTTGTTGGAGGCATCTGTTTTGGATCACCTACAATAATTGCTTGTTTTGCTCTCGCTAATGCACTAATTGCTTCTGAAGTTGGTAATTGAGAAGCTTCATCAAATATGACTAAATCGAAATGTTCTTGATTTACATCAAAGTATTGAGCAACTGAAATTGGACTCATCAACATACAAGGCTTTAATCTTGGAATTAACGTAGGAATTTGGTCGAATAATCTACGAATTGTAATTCCTCTTCCTTTACTTCTAATCGATTTTTGTAAAATCCCTATTTCAGAACTCTGTGCCGCTTCCAACGAAAGATTTGGAATTTTAGCACTTAGTTGTGCTACCAATTGCTGTTTAGATAATTCTGTATATTGTTGATGAATTTCTTTGTATTGTTTGATTAATGATTCATATATATCAGCATCAAAATGATTCAATTCATCAGAAGAATATATGGATTGCACAAAATGATTTAATCGAATGACTCTTTCAAATTCTTGTTCAGCATTATTTGAATCGATTACACCTTCATTTATTTTTTCAATAAACCAGCTGGTATCAATTTCATTCGACTTCTCTTCATAACTTCTAAATTTAAGCCATTCATCTAAGCCATCAATATGCTTTATAATATTCAATAACTCATCTTCATTCGGAATTTGATCTAAATAATTTAATAACGACCTTTTATTGGTTTCGTTTGTTTCAATTTTATGAATTACATTTTCAATATCATTTTTAAACTCAATATTTAGAATGATCTCCTTTAACCAATTATTCGCATTATCTTTTGATAATTTGCTTGATAAACCAACAAGTTCCTCTACTTTTTCTAAATCTTGTTTGATTTTATCTTTATTAATTCGATTACTTGGTTTGTACTTCTCCAGTTTAATGTCAAAAACATTAAATTTTTCATCATTTAAATTCTTTGATTGATTTTTCAGTTCATCGAGATTAGAAAATAATTGATCTATACGAGTAGAATCATTTATTTTATTGGAAGAAAATCCTTGTAAAACACCTTTAACTTTTCTTTGCTTTAACCATTTCGGAATAAACCACGTATGTTTCGATTGATTCCATAACATTTGAATTTCTTCGTAATTAAAATCAATAATTTTCGAATTAAATTCTTGTGTGATTGAATCTGAAGTTTTAGCGATAGATTCATTAATTTTCACCCATTCATTTAAGTGGCTCTTTTTTATCTCATCTACAGCAAAATCAATTAAATCAGTATTAATATCATTATTCTGGATAAATTTGATGATTGATAAATATATTTCAATTTCTGCATCCTCTATTTTATACTTCTCCATTAATACATTCTTTTCACTTGTAGAATGTATAAAATTTTGAATAGCTGACGTGATATTTATTTTTAAATCAAATTGATTATTTTGATTCTTGATATATTTTAATGGATGTTGATTTGGAATCCCAATTTTACTTATTACCGAATCAAATGCAGTAATCCAACTTTGCCACTCATTCCATTTATTTAAGTTTAAAAGATCAAAATTAATCGGAACGCGTAACTCATTTGAAAATTGAATATTATAATATTCTAAATATGAAATTGTATCATAAATACTCCATCCAATTGTATTTTTTTCGTGAAGTTTAATTACATATTGATTCAATTCTTTACGTTTCAAATCTAAACGATTAGCTTCCTCCAAAAAACTCTCATTCGTTTGGTATTTAGGAACATCTAAAGTTCTTTCAAATTGTTGTAAAACATCTGATTTCTTCGATTTATTAGAATGTAATTCTAGGCAAAAAGGTCCTAAACCTATATTTTCTAAACGAGTATGTACAACATCTAATGCAGCTTTTTTTGCAGCTACAAAAAGCACTTTTTTATTATTCGCTAATGCATCAGCTATAATATTTGTAATCGTTTGTGATTTCCCTGTACCTGGAGGTCCATGTAAAATAAAAGTTTTATTTTCATTGGCGTTCTTAACCGCATTTAATTGGGAATTATCTGCTGAAATAGGTAGAATTAAAGAAGATGTAGGTAAATGTTCTAACTCCAATTCATTCCCTTCAACACTATGCAGTGATGAAGATAATTTACCATCGATTAAACTTTTAACGATTGAACTTTTCTCTATTTCTTCCGAATATTTTGAAATATCTTGCCACAGAATTAATTTATTAAACGAAAAAATCCCTAATACCGTTTGCTCTAAAACATCCCAACCCTCTAAAGACATTACCGCATTTCTAATTAACGCTAAAACTTTAGGCACATCAACCCCAAAATCATCTGTTGGTAATGTTTCTAAGCTGTTCAAGTTTAATTTATATTCTTGCTTCAAGTATTCTAACAATGTTATATTGATCATTGTTTCTTCCTCTCTACTTCGCAAAGTATATTTTGAATTTGCTGACTTACGTGATAATTCTACTGGAATTAATAAAATTGGAGCATAACGTGGTTGGAATTTATTTTTAGGTTCAAACCATTTCAATAATCCAATCCCTAAGTATAATGTACTTTTCCCATTCTCTTCTTCTGCTTGTTTAGACGATCTATATAAGTTTGTAAGGATTTTATCTAAATCATCATTATGATAATAAGTCAATAATCGACCATAATTAAATTCATCATCTGCAAGTTTAAATAAAGGATCTGATGAATGCAAAGGAGGATTATAAACATTATATCGTCTAGTAATCGGAAGATTATTATCTGGTTGAATGATATAACTTTTACCATCTGCTAAATTATCCTCTAAAAGATGTGACTTCAAATCGATTATCTGAAGCATACTTTTAGTGAATCTTAGGTTTAGAAGATTATTTCTTAAGGATAAATCAAGTAATTTACGTTCCCATATTTTTTGCTTGGTTAGGTTAGATAAATCGGTTAATTCTAAATCATCGTATGAAATTCCTAAATCAAAATCTTCATCTACCACATTATCCTTATTTTCGTTAGAAAAGTCTAGATTACTAATAATCGGATTAATATCCGATTTTAAAGATAGAGGTTGTATCCCATAGGATCTTGTATTTTTTACATCTATTGACAATATAAAATTATCATCTGCTAATAACTGTTTTTCGGCATTATCCATTGCTTGAGAAAATGGAATATCATTTCCTTTACAAAGATTCGTTGTCTCAATTAAAGCTAATTGTTTAATGCCTTTAGCCATTCTTTTTGTTAGAGCAGTCACATCGAAATTAATCATTCCATCAAAACGCTTATCTTCTAACCAAACCCCAACAAATGCGTGTCCAGAAGTGATAACAATAATTGGATTAAGATCTACAGCTTCTAATATTGACGCAAATAATAAAGATAAATCGATGCAATTTCCAAATTTTCTATTTAAGACTTTATCTATTAAACGAATTCTTTGACCTGATTTTTCAAAACTTGCAGGCATCGCACTATATACAATTTTTTGGTTTTGAATCGTTTTATAAATTGCAGAAACAACTTGTAAAACTCTTTCTTTATTTTGTGATTGGTATCCTTCGAATTGAGTTAAATAACCGTTAGATTCAAGTATTTTAATTGCTTCTGCTTTTAAATCATATATTAAATCATGATTAGGAAAAATATAAGATGACAATAAATGTGGGTATACCTGTAGACCACCAAAATAATCAATAGGTAATACTTCTATCGTAAAATCATATTGAATCAGTAATTCATCGTTGCTAAATACTTCTACAATTATTTTATCTAAATCTTTCTCTGATAAAATTTTTAATAAGGGTAGATTATATTTAAAATCTAACTCCTTGAAAGTTAATATTTCGTTCTCGCGAATTTTATCTTGATAAATTATATAATCTTCAAATAGATTGAATGTTGACTTTATAGTAAGTTTAATATTCTCGATTTCCTCAGCTGTATTTTCTAAGCGAATGTTCTGAATAAAATTAAGTTTATTAGAAACGAAGGTATAATTGATAAAGGAATAATTCTCTATACTTACGTTAAGTTTAGGTTCTTGTTGCATTTCAAGTATTATTAATTTTTTGGTAATTGTAAATATATTAAAAAAGTAAAATATAAAACATTACTAATCAGCGAAATATTTTGACGTGATTATAATATAAATTGTAGTGTATTTAATATTTATACTATATGAACAACATCTATTGTTTTAAACCAGGACCGAAGCCAAATAAGCCAGATGGTACACCTGACCGAAGGAGGAGAGTAACACCCCCCCAACAAACCAAAACATCCAGGAATAAAACCTCACAAACACAAACCTGGTGATTAAAAAAGAATCCCCTTGATCAATTTGATTAAGGAGATAGTTAATTAAAATGTATTTTTATATTCTACTTCTCGAAATGGTTTAATGTAATCACTATGTTTCTTTAAATTCCATCTAAAGAATCCACCACACTCATCTAATTTAGTGCAGACTTTACATTCATCAAGATATTCATTTTTCCAATCTGAAATTGATTTACGATTATATTCCCAAATAGATTCTGGAATTAAGCATAATGGTGTATTATATATAGATGTAGTTATTCCTTTTTCACCTAAAAATCTGACAGATTTTTCTAAAGTATCCTTATAATCATAAGGATCAATCCATAGTTTATCAATATTATGTGGAGTATAACCTATATTCTCTAATCCCATAAAAGCAACGTGAGAAACAAAAGGTAAATTTTTATAGATATAGTTTGATAATTGTTCAAGTCTACCAATTGATTGTTTATGTAAAACAATTCGTATTTCCACTCGAATGTTATAACGCGATAAATTATGAATACCTAAAATTGTTTGATAAAATGCATTTTCAGCTTGGACAATATAATCGTGAATTTGATAAAAATCTGAATACAATGGTATTCCAATCATAATTCTTGACGTATCTAATTTACTTAATCTTTCAGCTAATTCATTCCAGGCAAATGTTCTACCATTAGATAATATATGTACTTCTGTCTGTGGAAGATGTTCATTTATTAATTCAATTAAATCAAAGAAATAATCACCTATTAAAGTTGGTTCACCTCCTGAAATTCCTAATTCTAAACAATCCTTAGGTACTAAAGGAATCATTTGTTTATAAACATTGAATAAATATTCAACATCATCACGATCCTTTGGAGGTTGTGAACACATTAAACAATTGCTATTACATCTCTCTGTCGCTAGAATTGAATTTTGATAGCTATCTATTCGATATAATGTATTTATAACTCCATCACAATTAACAGCTACAATATCACCTTCGCTTATATATTCTAATGTTGGTATTGAATGAATTATATTAGAATAATATGAGCTAGAATCTTCAATTTTTAATTCTGTAAGTATTGATTTAAATCTATTTGAATTAAAATCAGATGAATTATTAGAAATTAATATATAGTCTTTTTCAAAATTATTAGGATCTCTTGTTACTTTCCCTACAATAGTTTCATCTATTGATACTGCTTTACCTTTGACTTTTAATAACATAATTCTAAAATCTAATCCAACTTTCAAAAATCTTTTTAACTTCTTGATTACTTTCCATTAATTCAATTAGATAAGTAATAATAGCCATATTCTTTTTGCAGAAATCGCTTGTAGGTCTATAACCATACATATTCCCTTGTGTAGCGTGATTGTGAACAGGATCCGCACCGCAATAAGATTGTAAAGCACATTCAGAACAACCTGTCAAACCTTCGTTTGCCCATACTTCAGTAATTTCTTCCACTTTTTCACCGAAGAAAATATCCTCATATGAATCGTTTAATGTACCTAATTTAAAAGTATAATCTTTTTGTTCAGCTAACATTCTACTTTCGTCTGTTGCAAATACATCCCCATCATAATTAAAAACAATTACTCCTGTAATTAATCCTGCAGGTGATTGTAAATCAACATATCCTACATTAAAAGGAGTTAATATCTTCGTTAAGAAAATAGAAGCTAAATCTTCCCTAAAGTTTTTACCCTGAAAATTATATTCTAGAATATGATCCAAAGCAATCTTATAAAATTCTAAAAACTTCTCTGTATCGTATTTTGAGGTTTTCGATCTTAAAGCAAAACCATAAGGACTTATATTTCTTAAAAAAATACCTTCAAATCCCATATTTATGTATTCATCTACAATCTCTTTAGGGTAATCTAATGAAAGAGTTGTAGTTGTCATTAATGCAGAAACTTGATCTTCTCCTAAAATTTCTCTTGCTTTATTAATTCCTTGAATTGTTAAGTCGTAACTACTAGCGTGAGGTTTATGTCTATTTTTATCGTGTATGAATTTCGGACCGTCTAATGAAGTTGAGATTAAGATATTATGCTCTTTGCAAAACATTAATATTTCATCATTTACAATAGCAAGATTTGTACAAATTACAATCGTTAACTCTCTTTCCTTTTCTTCAGCAATCTTTTTTGCTTTTAAAACTGCATATTGAATTTTATCAAAAGCTAATAATGCTTCACCGCCTTGGAACTCCATTGTTAAATGAGGGTTCGGCGATTTAAACATTATATCAATACCTTTATCTAAATATTCATAAGACATATCAAATTTGTCCTTATCTTGAGTTACTCTTGATACTTGACAATATTGACACGTATGTTCACATCTTAATGAAACTACAAAAATGTGTAAACCTGTAAAATAATTTAGAAAATGCTTTTTAGTTCTATAACGAGTGGCTAAAACATCAATTAATGGACTAATTTTTTCTTCAGAAATGAAAAAATTTGAAACAAGGTCTGCATAAAGCTCTAAATCATCAACTTTGTTTATTTTTCTTTTTACAATTTTGTTTACAGTACCATCTTCAACGACTAAATAATCACCAACCTCATTAACAATTAGTTCTTTCCCATTACTCAATCTGTGGAATTTAAACGGCATAAGTTGATAGTTGATTGTATCATTCAAATTGAATGTTTCATAATCAACAAACTTTCGTGTTTTCTTCTTTAGTGTATTTTCCATTTAATTAAGCTTAAATCCAACTGGGTCTGAATATTCACCAGGAGGCTCTTCATCATACTCACCATTAGAAAACGCTTTTGCTACTAATAAATCCCTTAAATTTTGAGTTTCTTTAGTAATAATATCTCTAAGATTAAAATCAATTAAATCTTGATTTAATTTGTTTATAGTACTAGTATATTTCTCCTCTGAGATTTCCTGTTTTGGTTCTAATTCTAAAAAATAAATGCTATTTTCAATCATTGAAATATTGATATTAAATTCATTTGAATACCAATAAACACATTTGAAAATAGCATCTTTAGAATATAAATTAGAATCTAATCTAAATTCAATTTTTTTCATTATCTAGAAGAATAGTGTGAGCTATGTGATCTGTGAGAACTATGTGATCTATGAGAACTGTGAGAGCTATGACTAGCAACAAATAAGCTATCTTCTGGGCTGAATGGATTCAACTTTAAAATAGGCATAGGTTTGTTCTTTTTTACAGAAATAGAATTCTCTGTATTATTTAAAAAATCAAAATCATTTTGAGATTCTTGAGCAGTTGCATTTGTAGAAGTCAATGCTGCTATTGCTACTCCAAAAACTGAAGCTGCTTTTTTAGCTAGTTTATTAAATTTTTTATTTGACATATTAATAAAGATTAATTAATTAATTACCAAAATTATAAAAATTTAATAATCATAACACTTACGCAATTTAATTTATAACCATTCTACTTAAATCAATACCTATTAATAGGTAATTATAATTGATTAAAAAATGAATTTACATACTATGAAATATAACCGTAACTTCCGTAAGTAAATATGAACAAAAACATTTTTTTGTTTTTTGAGGTTTAGAAAAAACTGTTTTAAACGAAGAATATAATGCAAAAAGGAGAACGGTGTGTTCTCCTTTACTTTGATTATAGCTAATGTTTCCAGTTTTTTATTTTGGTTATTTTACAATTTTTTCTTTTGGTGAAAACTACTTACGGAAGTTACGGCGTGAAAAATAATGAAGTTTAAAGTAATTGAATGTAAATTTTACTTGTTTAGGTATTATCTTCCGTAAGATAATTTTGAATAAAACTTAAGCTATTTTTTAGGCATCTTTTAAACCATAAAGTATCTGATTTATTTATGTTCATTTTATTAATTTCTTTTTTCTTGATAAAAAAGTAATCAAAAAATCAAGGCTTCAATTCTCGATGGTCAATCATCATTTCGTTTCACTAAAATGTTTAAATCGCTCCTTTCAGTCGGTAAACATTTTTACGCTTCTCTCAATAGATTGACGCTCGTCTGCGAATTGTTATGCCTGTTTGATTTATTCATCCTCTAAAAATTTAGACTCTTTTTGAACTTGATCGTAATCTTTTTCTTTGACGGCATAAACATAATTCTTCCCTTTTATCACTCTTAAATACCCTAATTTTTTTAACGCTTTACCCAATTGCATAATCGTGGCATTATTGATATTAATATTACCGAAATAAGCTAATCGAGTTGCTATTTGGGTTGTGTTTAGAAATGCTGTTGCTGTTTCTTTATCAGCCTTCTCGAACCAGGTTAATAGCAATTCTTCTTCAGGGGTTTTGATTTGGTATTTCTCATTATTTTGGTTGATGTTTTTAATTTCTTCGTTGTTGAACCAATATCTAAATCCTTGATCTATTAAATGCAAAGCTTGTTTGTAACAATAATCTAAATTGACGTTGTGATGGTATTCAATGAATTCAACTTCAAAGCATAAGAAACGACGTGAACCTGTGGTATCGTTTAAGAATTGAGCGGTATTTACCGAACCTGCAAAAGATGCTCGACGAGGTAATGTTTCGTTGTTGTGTCCGTATGCTTTTCTCATTCTGATATGGGATTTGGTAATGATTTCTTTTAATGATCCAATCTCTGTTTTGTTTAGGTTTTCTAATTCGTCTAGGTTGATGAGCATACATTCAGCTAAATGGATTAATGTGTCTTTGTTATTGGGATTAATCGTTCCTGAAAACAAATAGTCTTTTAATGGTTTTGGTACTAACTTTTCCATCCAGGTTGTTTTTCCTATTCCTTGTTTACCACTGAATACAATTACCGTTTGATTGACTACTTTTTCATTCGTAACACAAGCTACCATTGCAACAAACCATTTTTTGAAACATTCTAACCATAATTCTTGATTGGTAGTTGTTATGGTATTGGCTAATTCGGTGATGTAATCGACTTCACTATTAATCTCTGGTAAGGTTGAAAAATACTCTTTGAATGGATCAAATTGTTCGACATAATCTGACATCAATAAATAACGTAATCCTTGAATGCTGCATTTGACTTTAGCTTTTAGAACTTCTCTAAGAATTGAGTTTTCTACAAAATCTGTTATAGGCTTATACAGTTGGTTTCGAACCTTTTTGTATTCGAGCTTTCCTGTTACGATGTTATACCTAAAGTTGTACCTTTTATTCAGGTACATTTCCAATCGTTCGATGGCAGCAGGTTTTTCTTCGTCATCATCGACTTCTTCCTCGTTTGTTGTACTACTTTTCGGTTTTGTAGTTTCCTTTGTTTTCGGTGTTTTATACTCCTTATCAGTACCAAATTCGTGTGTATTGTTGTACGCACTTTTGACTGCATTCATTACTTCGATTTCGTTGTAATTGTAATCGGATAAAATAAAGCCTAATGCTTCTGCATAACTGATTCCTTTTCGGTTTAGGTTACACGCTAATTGATGTACAAAGTTATTTCTGTTTCCTTCGACGTAATCCATTTTCTGTTTTGTGAATCGGACGCAATGTTCGTATAATAGATCTGTAGTATTGAGATTTGAGATATTAGATTTATTCGTGTTATGAGATCCTGAAACAAGTTCAGGATGACTAACTGAATTAGATTTCTCGACAAGCTCGAAATGACAATTTTGTTCAGAATAACAAGAAAAAATTTCAGCATTTGGGTTGAAAAAGATTTCTGGATCGTAGGAGTAGAAGCATAGCCTGGTGATGTCTTTTCCGGATTTATCGATTTCAATTTCTAACTCTTTTTCGTAAAATTCTTTGACAATGTTGTACGTGTTTTTGTGTTCTTCTTGATTCGTTGAAACCTTGATGAATAGCTTTAATCCGTTGTTTGATGGACTGATAAATGCAACAAATGTTGTACTTAATTCTGTCGCTTTTAGTTTGATTTCGGCAAGCTTATTTTTCTCAACTTTATCAATATCCAGTACGATTATTTGATTGTAATTTTGGAGGTAGTCTAATTTTCTACCTCCCTTGAATGTTGCACTTGGTGTAAAAGCTAGTAATGATTTTTTTGCTTTTTCGTATGGTTCTAGTTTTCCTTGTTCTAAGGATTTTCTTAAATACAAAATTTGACTTTTGTATGTTCCTTCTTTGATTTCTGTTACGATTTGCTCAACTGGTATGGTGTTTATTACCTCGTTGAAGTTTTGGAATAGGGTGAATTTCATATTTTGTTGTATTATGTATTATGTAAAAAGTAAAATGAATTGTTCTTTACTTTCATTTTTATTCATTGGTTTATTATTTTATAAATAATGTATTCATGAATCCTTCGGATTTGTCTTGACACAAAAACGAAACAAAAAAGTCAAGGCTTAAAATCGTTTAGGCTAAAAATCCTTTTCACTTCGGGAATGAATTAAATCATTCCCGATGGTCGGTAAACATTTTTGCGCTTCTCTCAATGGATTGACGCTCGTCTGCGAATTGTAATGCCAATTTGATTTAGATGCCGATACTCTAATTTTTAGCGTTTGTTAGAGAATGATTTGTTGTAGTGTTCGTTCAATAACTTTTCGACATCGGACATTTTGTAGTAGATTTTGTTGCCTACTTGACAGAATGAAACCTTTCCTTCATCTCTCCACGTTTGAGCTGTACGTTTTGAAATTTTCATTAGCATTAGAAACTCTTGGTTATCCATAAATGTTTCTTGTTTAGCTGCTAATGCTTTGTTTAATTTTTTAGTGATTTCTTCTAATTGGAATACGATCGCATCGTATTGTTCCTTTGTTAAAATGATTGCTTCCATTTTCTTATTTGTTTAAGATTATGATGCAAATGAAGTATAGAAAAAAAAGTCGCCAGGTCTTAAGTTGGTCTTGTAAGACCAAAATAATTTTGAAACTAACTGTTTATCTATGATTGGTTAAAGACTTGCTATTTTTTGAATAAGACCTTTTTGAGCAAAAAAAATCCTAACTGAGTAAGTTAGGATTGAATGCTTTAAAGCAATTTATCTATATCTATTCGCTTATTTATGTTTGGTCGTTTATCTTCTCGTGATGGAGTTAAAATTGTTCGAACGGTTTTTAGGCTTAATTCGTTTCCATCTTTATCAACAAAATTGGACACAATTACTTTTGCGATATCATTGAGATTTCCATCTAAAAATGGTTTTCCATCTACAAAAAGTTCTCTGGACATTTGATAAAATATATCAACCAGTTGATTGACATTTCCATAAAACCTAAATTTATTATAAATCATTTTCTCAAGTTGATTGTCTTTTAATTCTTCTTTAATTAATCTTGTATTTTGTAATTGACTGATTTTCTTTTCGCATTGTTCAGCGTAGTCTTTTAATTTTGGATTAATAAAATGAATATTCGCTTGTTCATACTCGTATTTTTCGTTGGTTAGAAATAGAATTTTATCACAATAATCATCGATTAAATCAACTTCTTTACTCGTTTTAGTGAATGAAAAATAGCGTTCTTCTGATTCGGCATTTATAAATCTTGGTGCTGGTTTGTCCTCGTCTTTTATCTCTATTGGTTTATATAAACTTAATCGAATTATTTCTGTTGAAGTATAAATTTTCATTAAACGAGTTTTATTTCTTCCTTTTTCAAACAGAAATTCATTTACTGAAACTAACTTTTCAAACTTATTAATCCAATGTAGCTTATCTTTTGCATATAAAAGTTGATGTTTGATAAAATCAGCAATTTCAGAATGAGAAATCTCAAATATTTTGTCAATTAATGCTTGACAATACCCGTCATTTGTAAGAGGTTGAACCTCTATAATATCAAATTCTTCTGACTTTACATTGTGTAAAGCAACTTGTGTAAACTCTTTGAATTGTACAGTTTCTTTTATCAAATACTTCATCATAAATTAAGTTTTAGCATTTAACCTTTTATAGTGTAATTTGATGTAAATTAATATATTACAAAGACAAAATGTGTCGCTGGAGAGATTATTTGCTTTCTTATTTTATATATTGCTCTACTGCTTTATCTAATTCGTCGTTTACGATTTTTGCATAGATTTGAGTTGTTCCAATATCTGAGTGATCTAACAATTTTGAAACGTACTCAATACGCATTCCGTTAGCTAAAGCTTGGGTTGCAAATGTATGTCGGCTTAAATGGAATGATAACGAGAATGGAAATTCTAATTCTTTACCGATTCTACGCAATTTCTGACCACATAAAGTATTTTTGGCAGCTATTACTTTTAGTTGGTATTCGTTGGATTGTTCGAAGAAATTTGCTTCTGAAATGATTGGAAAAATAAAATCATCTGATTCGGAAGTTTCTTTCTTGTATTTGTTTAAAATCTCTAAAGCCGATTGACCTACTTTGAATTGATGTGAACGTTTCGTTTTACGAATGTTTAATCTGATACGTTGTTCGTTTTCATCATAGTTTTTCCATTGTAAGGTAACGACATCACCAAAACGTAATCCACCCGCATAACAACTGAAAATAAACATATCACGGAAATACGTATCTGTTTGACCAGATGAACTCTTGTGATTTTTTAGCTGCTCTATTTGTTCTTTGTTTAAAAACAGTCTTGTACTCTTGTCTTTTTTGATTCTTACACTCGCAAATGGATAAGTATTTAAAGTGATGACTTCTTCACGAATGGCATCTTTAAACATTATCGCCAGAATATTTAAAGCATAATGCATAGTTGTAGAACCATTCTTTAAACGATTGCTCATAAAATTGACATAATCATTTAAAACTGTTACTGTGATATCTTCAAAGTAGATTTCGTTTGTACCTAAAAACTTCTCGAACTTTTGAATATTCATTTTATAAGCTTTATAGGTTTGAGGTGATACATTCCCTCTGATACGTTCACAACGCTCGTAAGCATATTCAAAGAAATTCTTAATATCTTTTCCTTTGATCGCTTCTTTTAATCGCTTAGCGGAGATATTTCCACGCTTTCGCTCGTTATCAGCAACCATTGCTTCTGCATCTGCAATCTTTTGAGATAAGAAAGCATTCATTCTCGTTGAATTGGGATAATTGCGTTTTACTTTTTGTTTGACATCATCCCATTCGTTTTCTTTCAACTTTACTCCAGTTGCTATAAATTTTGTTTTACGATCCTTGATTAACCGGATATACAATGGACTGTGCCCTGTTTTATCTTCTTGGTTGGTGCGAAGTACTAATTTGATTGAAGCCATTGGATTTTGAATTATGGTTTAAAAATCTATTTTTATAAACGAATGCAATCAAGTGATTTTTTTTTGTAACTTGCTGATGCAAACGAATGTAACGTGATTCTAAGGTACAACAATTGGTACAACAAATCAAGGATTTCAATGCGTTAGAGTACTTCAGATTGAAACTTTAACATTCTATAAAACCTTATAAATAGGCAATTTAGAGAAAAATAGTATTGTCATATTATGTTTTCGGATAATTCAACTTTATTGTAATAATCACTTTTGTTCAGATGATTTGTTTTGCTATATAAATAAGACAATTTCCCAAGAATTGAGAGATAAATGCTGAACGATTTTGGTTGCTCTTTATGCTTTTCAAAATAAGGCAAAGAAGTTTCGTACAACGTTATAGATTCGTTGGTTTCATGCAAGCTTTCTTTTGTTTTCGCAATTCCGACGAGCGAAGAATAAAATGTAAAATCATCTTTTATTTCGGTTGATAGTTGTTTCGAAATGGTAAAATTTTTCAAAGCATTATTGTAATTACGTTGCTCCAAAAAATAATTTCCTTTTTCGATATAAGCTTCACTCAACACAACTTTATCATTCAATCGATAAGCTGTTGAAATCGTAGAATCAATAATTCGAAGATTTTCTTCAACCAAATCATTATTTTTTTGACGTAAAATTTCAGCTTTATCATTTTGTGTTTTTCCAAACATATTTATTGAACTGAATATGAATAGAATAACTGTGATAAATTTAAGAAAACTATTTTCCGAAATTATAAAACGTAACATATTGTATTTCTTTAATTTGAATAACATTGTAAACAATTATCATTTGACACCAAGTTGATAAAAAACATTTAAAAATATAAATTAAAATTGTTCAAACAAAAATTTTACTTCCTCTAAATGTAAGTAAAACAATAATCAACACAATTTTATTATGAAATTTTTACAATTAATTCTCATTTTGATTAGTTCTTTTGCTTTTGCACAAGAAAAATATTCGATTACAGGAAATATTTCATCAGAAAATGAGTCAAAAACAATTCACGCTAAAGTTATTTTACACGATGAATTTCAAAATGTTATTCAAACAATTGAAACTAAAAATTCAAATTTTAACTTTGAAAATTTAGAACCAAAAACTTATTCAATTTCAGTTATTTATGATAATAAAATTCAAGATGAAGAACCTTTTTATTTGAACGAGAATAAAACATTTTACTTAAATATTGATGAAACTGTACAAATTAATGAAGTTGTAATCAATGGAAAAAAAGAAACTTTCAAAATAAAAAATGGCAATTATACTATTGATGTCGCCAATTCAAATTTTAATAAACTTGCTACAACTAAAGAATTATTTTCAAAATTACCAAGCGTCATGTTAGGCGCAGATCAAGAAACATTGACAATTATTGGAAAAGGAAACCCTTTGTTGTATTTGGACGATCAACAAGTTGATTTTTCTACCATTTCGAGTTTAGCAATTGAGGACATAAAATCGATTGAAATCATCAAAAACCCTTCAGCGAAATATGAAGCAAATGGAAAATCTGTCGTAAAAATTAATCTAAAGAAAAGTAAAAAAGAAGGTTTAAAATTGACTTTGCAAGAAACATTATCGTTCAAAAGAAAGTTTAATAATTATTTCAATTCGACTTTTCAAATTCGTAAAAACAAAAGTGAATTTAAATTGAATGCATCTTATAATCAACTAAATCCTTGGGAAGGAAATGGATTCGATTATCGCGTAAAAGACAAAAATATTCAGTCCAATTATTTCATAAAATCGCAGACTAAACGTCCACATTTTATTGTAAACACAAGCTTTTTTCAGGAATTAAATGAAACTGGAGATTATCTTTCATTCGCGATTAATTCGAATTTCAGAAAAGATAAAGGTTTGATTGATACCAAAACAGAATATTCAGAAAATAGTGAAAATCAATCTATTTTAACCTTAAATGATAATGAAAATCATCGAAATTTTGTGAATACTTTGGTGAATTATAATAAAAATATTCAATCAATTGACGCAAGTATTTTAGCAGGTTTGCAATACACGATTTATAACACAGGAACGATATATGATTTTTACAATAAGATAAATGAAAATGATATCGAATACAATCAATCGCGCTATCAAAAATATCGTCTTAAGGTTTTTGCTGGAAAATTTGATGTTGAGAAAAAGTTTGAATCTGATCAAAAGATTGAATTTGGAGGACGTTTTACGCATGCAAAATCAGAAACAACTAATCAAACGTTTTTTCCTCAAAAACCATCAGAAAAATTTCTTTACAACTTCAAAGAACTGAATCTTGCAGCCTATTTGCAATACACAAAAAACTATGAAAAATGGAATTATAAAGTTGGATTAAGAACAGAAACGACCAATTCTAACGGTTTTGATGAAATAAAACAACTTTCGGATATTGATAAAAAATACATCGATTGGTTTCCGAATGCAGAAATTAATTACACTTTTGAGAATAAAGATGCGTTGACAATTTATTACAAACGTACGATTGATAGACCGAATTACAGCACCCTTTCTTCAGGGAATTTATACGGAAGTCCTTATATTGAATACAGCGGGAATTTTAATATTTTACCTACTTACACCGACACATTTTCTGCGAATTATTCATTAAAAAAATGGAACATGAATATGACGTATTATCAAAGTAAAAATCCGATGAATTATACGTTAATTTATGATGATGAACGAAATATTTCAACATTTACAACGGTTAATTTCGAAAAAGAAGAGAATTTTTCTGTTGGCTTGGATGTTCCGTTCGAATATAAATTTTGGTCAACACAAATTAGTTTAGCTATGATTTATAGTAAAATAATTGATGAAAAAGCTGTTCTTAAAAAATCTGTTCCGTATATCTATTTATACTCTAATCATAATTTCAAATTGGGAAAAGATTTCAATTTTATGGTTGATGGATATTGGTTAAGCAAACGAATAGAAGGGATTTATTATCGAAATTCTCAAATTATCGTCAATCTTGGATTGACAAAGTCATACAAAAACTTTGATTTTTCTATTCGTTTCAATGATTTATTCAAGCAAATGAAATTTAGCGAAACATTAAATTATGATAAAATTAGTTCTAAAAATCTATTTTTAGTCGATTATCAAGAACTATCTGTTGGTGTTAAATATAATTTTGGCCGATTAAATAAAACCATCTCGAAAGAGAATAAAGTAAATGAAGAAGAAGATAGAATTAGGTAGTAGTTTTATTTCCAAAATTCAATAAATCGTATAACTTTGCTTTCATAATTTAAAGAAATAAAATGTTTAAATTTATTCGTAAGGTTGTACTTTATCTTTTTGTAGCTCATTTTGTATACATTGTTGTGTTAAAGTGGATTAATCCGCCGTTCACGATTACGCAAGTTCAGCAAGGTTTTGAACAAGGAAAATTTAAGCGCGATTATATTTCCTATGAAGAAATGGGACGAAATATAAAATTGGCTGTAATTGGTTCCGAAGATCAAAAGTTTCCTGTACACAATGGATTTGATATGGATGGAATACAAGAAGCGATCGAAAAAAATAAAGAAGGGAAAAAACTTCGTGGAGGTTCTACGATTTCTCAACAAGTAGCGAAAAATGTGTTTTTGTGGCAAGGTCGTTCTTGGTTGAGAAAAGGATTGGAAGTTTATTTTACGTTTATGATCGAAAAAATTTGGGGCAAACAACGTATTTTAGAAATGTATTTGAACACTTCGGAAATGGGAATTGGTGTTTTTGGAGTTGAAGCAGCTTCAGAATATTATTTTAATAAACCAGCTAAAGATTTAACCAAAAATGAAGCGGCTCGAATTGCAGCAGCTTTGCCATTGCCACGAAAATATAATGTGAATCCGCCTTCGTCTTTTATCAGTAGACGCGCTAGTCATATAGAGCGACAAATGCGAAATATACAAGGAAGCACTGATTTGGAAAAGGTTTTAGGAGAATAAAATAGAAAAGAGAAGTTAATAAGCTTCTCTTTTTTGTTTTATTACTCTCTCCAATTAATTTTAACCGCAGAAATTTTCTCTAATTCCAAACGAATTTCAGGAAGTAAATTGAAATCATTTTTCATGTAAAAAGCCAACGGAGAACAATAAGGCTCTCCATTCGCTTTTGTATCTTTTTCATGGTCGATTACCCAACCATTTAGTTCTGTCGAAAATGTTTTTAATCGATTAAGAATTTTACGTCCCAAACCAATTTGATGCAACTCGCTATCCACAATTATTGCAAACCATTTTTCATAATCTCTTTCAAAAATAACCGCCCAAGCTCGCATTTGATTGTTTTCATCTACAGCAAAAAAATGTTTCGCTTCAATCAAACTATTCAAATAATTTTCGGTGTCCTGTAAACTCTCAAAAGCCAAATTAATAGGATATTCGTTGTTCCAAATTTTAAAAATATAGTCTTTATGAATTTGGTTTAATGTTGTAAATGAATAGATTTCGAATGAGTTAAGTTGAGACATAAAATGATTTCTTATTCCGCTAAATATACTAATTTATTTAGTCAAAATTTCTTTTAAAATCAAAGGTTTATTAGTTGTAATATAATCAGCTTTCATATCAATCATTTCTTGCATCACTTTTGGGTCGTTAACTGTCCAAACATTAACCAATAAGCCCAAATCTTTTGCTTCTTTCACCCAAGTAGGATTTTTCTGAAAAACGCTATAATGATAATCAATTCCATTCCAATTTCTCGCTTTTACTTCTTGAGGAGACAAATCTCCAGCTAAATAAGAAACGTGAAATTTTGGAGCTAATTTCTTGAATTCATCACAAATGTTTTTACTAAATGAAATGATTTCAACTTGTTTTTCTACTTTATGTTTTTTGATGATTTCAATTGCTTTTTTTACTGCACGATCTTCATTTTCTTTTGATGAGTGAGGTTTTAATTCGAAAATTAATTTAACTTTCTTATTCTTTTTTCCTTGTTCAAAATATTCTTCTAAAGTTGGCATATTTTCGTTGTTAGCTAATTTCAACGTTTTTAAAAGAGAAGAATTTGTAGTTTCTATTGTATGACCTTGGTAATGATCATCATGATTTACCATCAAAACATTATCAGCACTAATTAATACGTCAAATTCAGAACCATAAGCACCAATTTCTTGTGCAGATTTTAGAGATTTAATCGAATTTTTTGCATTGTTTTCGGTGTCCCAATAACCGCGATGAGCAATAATTTTTTGAGCATTTGCCATATTTGTAAGCATAAAGGTTGTTAAGGCAGTAAATATAAATTTTTTCATGATGAATTGTTTTTCGAAGTAAAATTATTTTGTTTAAAGGATTTTGACGTTATCTAAAGATTAAGAAGTTAAATTTATGAAAGAATCTGTCGAAAAGCAGTAAATTTTGACTGGAATAAAATTGCGATTGCGCCGAATTTCACTTAATTTTGCACAAAGACAAACACAATGACGCAAGGAATTATTATTTTAGATTTTGGCTCGCAATACAATCAATTAATCGCACGCCGAATTCGAGAATTTGGAGTTTACACAGAAATTATTCCCTACAACACTTCAATCGAAGAAATCAAAAAACACAATCCAAAAGGAATTATTTTATCAGGAGGACCTTCTTCAGTTTTTGGAGATGAAGCCGCTTTGGTAGAAAAAGAATTATTCGAAATGGGCGTTCCTGTTTTAGGAATTTGCTACGGAATGCAATTGATTTCGCACTTATTAGGCGGAGAAGTTAAGAAAGGTGAAAAAGGTGAATATGGGAAATCTGAATTAACAGTTTTAGATCAAAACAGTTTATTTGCAGGTGTTCCAGAACAATCTACAGTTTGGATGAGCCATTTCGACGAAGTAATGACAGCGCCAACTGGATTTACAATTTCAGGAAAATCAAACATAGATATTGCGGCAATCGCAAACGAAGATAAAAAGATTTTTGCAGTACAATTTCACCCAGAAGTAACTCATTCAGAATATGGTTCAACAATGTTAGAAAACTTTGTTTTCAATATTTGTCAAGCTGAAAAGAATTGGGTTTTAAAAGATTTTATCGAAACAGAAATTGCTCGTATAAAAGAAGTAGTTGGTGATAAAAAAGTTATTTTAGGACTTTCTGGAGGTGTTGATTCTTCTGTTGCTGCGGTTTTGATTCATCGTGCAATTGGCGATCAATTAACATGTATTTTTGTTGATACTGGTTTATTGAGAAAAGATGAAGGGAAGAAAGTAATGGAAAATTACGGAAAACACTTCAACATGAACATCAAAATGGTGGATGCTTCAGAACGTTTCTTAACAAATTTGAAAGGTATCGATGAACCAGAAGCAAAACGTAAATCAATTGGTAAAGATTTTGTGGCTGTTTTTGATGAAGAATCGAACAAATTTGAAGATGCAGCATTCTTAGCGCAAGGAACTATTTATCCTGATGTAATCGAATCGCAATCTGTAAAAGGACCTTCTGCAACAATCAAATCGCATCACAATGTTGGTGGATTACCAGAAGATATGAAACTTCAATTATTAGAACCATTACGCGAATTATTCAAAGATGAGGTACGTAAAGTTGGAGTAGAATTAGGTATTCCTCGTGAATTAGTTTACCGCCATCCTTTCCCAGGACCAGGTTTAGGAATCCGTGTTTTAGGCGAAGTAGACGAAGAAAAAGTACGTATTTTACAAGAAGCTGATCAAATTTTTATTGACGAGCTTTATGCACATAATTTATACGACGAAGTTTCTCAAGCTTTCGTTGTATTATTGCCTGTGAAATCGGTTGGTGTAATGGGAGATGAGCGTACGTACGAATATACAGCAGTTGTTCGTTCAGCTAATACAATCGATTTTATGACAGCAACATGGTCAAAATTACCTTACGAATTCTTAGAAATCGTTTCGAATAGAATCATCAACGAGGTGAAAGGAATTAACCGTGTAGCTTACGACATCAGTTCAAAACCACCAGCAACTATTGAGTGGGAATAAACGAATTATTATATAAAGTCAGCCATAGTGCTGACTTTTTAGTAAACTATAAAAACTAATATTAAAATGGAACTTTTAAAAGAGAGAATATTAAAAGATGGAAAGAGTTTCGATGGTGGAATTTTAAAAGTAGATAGTTTTATTAATCATCAAATGGATCCTGTTCTGATGAAAGCAATAGCGTCGGAATTTGTCCAGCGATTTTCGGATTTAAACATTAATAAAATCATTACAATTGAAGCGAGCGGCATTGCACCAGCGATTATGGTTGGATTAGAATTGAATTTGCCTGTTGTTTTTGTGAAAAAAGCTAAGCCTAAAACAATGGCAGATTTTTATGCGTCGCAAGTATATTCATTCACGAAAGACCGAACGTACGATGTTTGCGTAAGTAGCCAATTTCTGAATGAAAATGATAATGTTATTTTTATTGATGATTTTTTAGCGAATGGAAATGCAGCATTGGGTGTTGAAGATTTGATTAAACAATCTGGCGCAAACCTTTTGGGAATGGGCTTTATAATTGAGAAATCATTTCAAGAAGGTCGTGATCGTTTACTGAATGAAAACATTAGAGTAGAATCTTTAGTAAGATTAAAATCTTTAGGAGACAACTCTATTATTTTTGAAGAATAAAAAATATCAACCAAAAGCGAATTTATATTGGCTTTCTTTTTATTTTTAAAAAACAAAAAACTTACCTTGATAATATGAAAATAAAATTACTTGCTTTAACGCTCTCTTTACTATTCTTTACAAATTGTAATTCGTACAAATCGGCGAATTCAGCATTGGTTTCTGGTAATTTTCAGCAAGCTTTTGAGCAATCTACACAAGTCTACTTCAAAAATCCATCGGAGAAAAACGGAATCAAATATCTCCCATTAATTTTTGAAGCTTATAACAAAGGACAGCAAGAAGATGAAAATAGATTAAAACAAATCGAAACGTTGACGAATTCTTCTAAATATCAGGAAGCGTATCAAATTATTAATCGTTTGCAAGAAAGACAAAAAACGATTGCTGGAATTGATGGAAGATTGATTAGTGGGAAAACGTATAATTTCAAAACAAAAGATTATTCAGTAGCTTATAAAACAATTCAAGAAAAGTATGCGCAATTTTTGTACGATGAAGGAAAATCTTTTCTAAATCAAGGAGGAAAACTGAATGCACAAACGGCTTATCAAAAGTTTCAAGTTTTAGAAAGTGTTTATTCAAATTATAAAGATACTCGTAGTTTGATGAATACGGTTCGTACAAACGGAATGTATAAAGTTTTGGTGCAATTGGTGAACAACACAGAAGTTGTTATTCCTAAACTATTAGAGAAAGATTTGTTAGATTTTAATTCGTATGGATTGGATTCTAATTGGACTGAATTTTATACAGGAAAATTAAATAGTTCTTATGATTATGTAATTCAATTAAGTTTTGAGACGATAAATGTTTCACCTGAACGAGAAAAAATTGAGGTGCATAATTTTGAGAAAAAAATTGTTGATGGTAAAGAAGAATTGGTGCAAAATGGAGTAGTGGTAAAAGATAAAGACGGAAAACCCGTGATGGTAGATCGTTATATTACAGTAAAAAGTCGTTTTGAAGAAGTACAACGCATCAAGGAAGCTGCAATTACGGCAAAATATTATTTGATCGATAATCAAAAAGAACAAGCCATCGATTCTAAAAATTTAGCAAGTCAGTTCATTTTTAGAGATTCTTACGGAACTTACAAAGGTGATCGACGTTCTTTGGATCGAGATTATATAAATATGATTGGTAGAAGACCAGCTCCATTTCCATCAAATGAGCAAATGATTTTTGATTGTGGGCAAGATTTGAAACGTAAATTCAAGAACGAAATCATCCGTATGAAGCTTTGATAAAAAAAATGTAAAAAATTTAATCATTTTTTAAAATTCATTTTCAATAGCTTATCACATAAAACGTCTGTTTTAGCTAAAAACTTGTAAAATTAGTTTTGGTGAATTAAAAAACCTTTCTATATTTGCACAGCAATTAAGACATAGACCCATGGTGTAACGGTAGCACATCGGTTTTTGGTGCCGCTAGTTGGGGTTCGAATCCCTGTGGGTCTACAAAAGTCTTATGCCTCGATAAGCAATTGTTGAGGCATTTTTATCTAACCTAGTTAAGAGAAAAGTTGCAAAAATTGAAATAAAATTTAGTCAGACCCATGGTGTAACGGTAGCACATCGGTTTTTGGTGCCGCTAGTTGGGGTTCGAATCCCTGTGGGTCTACAATTTTTCTTTTCAATTTTAACATAATAATCATGGACAGACCCATGGTGTAACGGTAGCACATCGGTTTTTGGTGCCGCTAGTTGGGGTTCGAATCCCTGTGGGTCTACAGATTTTAAGCTTCAATATTTTTATTGAAGCTTTTTTTATACTATATATTTTGTTATATTTATCATAATTGATTTAGTAAATGACATTAGAGGACATAATTTTAGAAGCTAAAAAAGGGAAACGAAATGCTCAGAACGCAGTGATAGAGGTTTTGTGGAACAAAGTTTATCATTATGTATTTTCTAAGATTAGAAACGAAGAAGAAGCCGAAGATATCGCTATAGAAACGTTTACGAAGGTTTTTACAAAATTGAAATTATATAACGAAGATTTTGACTTTACGACTTGGGTAATTTCTATCGCACATAATACGATGATTGATCATATCAGAAAATCTCCAAAACTGAATATTTCTCTTGATGATGAAACCAAATTTTTAGAAATTTTAGAAGATCATCCTTCGCCAGAAGAACATTTGATTTTAAAACAAGATAATGACACGCTGATAAAAGCTATTGCAAAATTGAGAGAACCTTATCAAAAAATTATAGAATTGCGTTATATCGAAGATAAAACATACAAAGAGATTGCTGAAGAACTCAATTTGACCTTACCAAATGTTAAAGTTCGCCTTTTAAGAGCCAAACAATTGTTAACAGAGGTGATGCAAGATAATATTTAGTAAATTTATTCGTTGAAAATTTGTTGAAGAAAACCGGACCGAAAATGAAGAAGCATATATACCTTACAACAATTATTATCGCAAGTTTATTCTTGACGTCTTGTGGAAGTAGTAAAGTAACTTCGTATAAGAAAACTGGTTCTAAAAAAGTTTATACTTCTTCCAAAAAAAACGAATCTACAGAGGTTTTTCGTTCTAAAAATGCTGATGATAGTGCGCCTCGTGATATAAATAAAATTCTAAAAACTGCAAAATCTTACTTAGGAACACCTTACAAATATGGTGGAGTTACGAAAACAGGTTTCGATTGTTCGGGACTGGTTTATGTAAGTTTCAAGGAAATGAATTTAGAATTGCCTCGTCGTTCGAGTGATCAAGCTGAATATGGAAAAGAAATTACAATCGAAAATGTTAAAATAGGTGATTTAATATTTTTTAATACTTCAGGAAATTCAATCTCACATGTAGGTATTGTAGAAAGTATTAATCATGACGGATCAATCAGTTTTGTACATTCATCAACTTCAAAAGGTGTCATCATTTCTTCTCTTGATGAAAATTATTGGAAAACTAGATTTGTAAAAGCGGTTAGACTTTTATAACTTGACGTGTGCTTAAAAAAAGAAATATATTATTAACTTTTTTTGGATTACTATTTTTTAGTTTATCCATAATTGTTAATGCTCAAGAAGATAGTGTCAAAATTGATACAGTTAGAATTGAAAATAAAAATCATTCTAAGTTTAGAAAGTTTTACCAAAAATTATTATTCAAGAAAAAACCAACGAGTTTTCCTATTCAGCCCAATAATAATGTAGGTGATGGAAAATATCAAGGAAAAATTATTCGAAATATTTACTACAAAACACAAGACCCATTCGGATATTCTTTGCAGGACACGACGAGAAAACCGACAAGATGGATTGAAAGAACTGGAAATACACTACACGGGAAATCTAAGCAATTTGTGTTGCGCCAAAATATGTTGTTGAAACAAGGAGATAAATATGATTCTGTAAAAGCAGCTGAGTCTGAGCGTTTAATACGTAGCAATCGTTCTATTCGTCGAGTAGAGATTAAGGAAGAAGCTGTCGGGAATGATTCGGTTGATTTATATGTCAA
This sequence comes from Empedobacter sp. UBA7494, assembly GCF_002478465.1. NCBI lineage: Bacteria > Pseudomonadati > Bacteroidota > Flavobacteriia > Flavobacteriales > Weeksellaceae > Empedobacter > Empedobacter sp. UBA7494. The sequence continues at coordinate 37,186 of NZ_DLOC01000041.1, read as the reverse complement.
TTCAATTGACTCTTGGAGTATGTTTATTACAGGTTCGGTTTCGAGTTCGAAAGCTGGAATTCGCATTAGAGAGCGAAATTTTTTAGGTTTAGGACATGTGTTTGATAATCGTTACCGTCACAATTACAAAACAGGAAATTCGTTATATCAATTTAATTATACGGTTCCAAATATTGCTCAAACTCGAATTATTGGGAATGTACGATATTTTAAAAATGAAGACAATCATTATACAAAATCAATCAGTTTTGTACGACCTTTTTATTCGCCATTAGCGCATTATGCGGGTGGAGTTTCGGTTGGACAAGTATATTTTAAAGATTCATTAGATTTCGAAAAACCTATTTTGGTTGATAATCATTTCAAATATAATTACCAAGATTATTGGTTGGCAAGAGCGTTTAGAATTGATGATGGTCATTCAGAAAATATTACCAATTTTATTGTCTCAGGGAGATTTTATGATCGATCTTATACCGAAACACCAACTCCGGAAAACGATCCTGTGAACTTTTTTTCTGACCAAACGAATTATTTAGTAGGGATAGGAATTTCTTCGAAACGATATATCAAAACAAAATATATTTTCAATTATGATATTGAAGAAGATATTGCGATAGGGAAATCATTGGGAATTATAGGAGGTATTCAAAATATTCGCCAAACTGATCGTTATTATCTTGGCGGAAAAGCTTCTGCTGGAGGTTTCTTAAATACTGGTTTTTGGGGATTTGGAGTTGAGTTTGGAGGATTTTTTAATAAAGGAAAATTTGAACAAAAAACGCTATCAGTAGAATTACAATATATGGCAAAATTGATAAGTTGGGGAAAATGGAAGTTCAGAAACTTCATGAAAACTAATTATCTTTTGGGACATGATCGTTTAGATTCTCCTGCGGATCAACTTTCGCTTCATGAACATGATTATTTGGGAATGGCAGGTTTCAAATCGGATAGAGGATTAACAGGTCAACAGAAATTAATGTTCGAGTATCAATTGCAATCCTATACACCTTACGAGTTTTTAGGATTTCGTATTTCGCCATTTTTTAATGCGATGGTCGCGGCAATTGGAGATAACAAAAAATTTATACTGAATAATAACCCAATTTATTCGCGTTTTAGTTTGGGTGTGATGTTGACAAATGATTATTTTGTGTTCAACAATATTCGTTTTTCATTGTCGTATTATCCATCAATTCCTGGACAAGGCGATAATCTAATCAAGACAAATTTATTGGATAATAGAGATTTTCAAATGATGGATTTTGACTTTTCAAAACCAAATTACATTCGTTGGAATAGGTGGGATTAAGACATAAAAAAAGCTT
>NZ_DLOC01000041.1:9974-35577 GCF_002478465.1 Empedobacter sp. UBA7494 | reverse complement strand
AAGCTTTTTTTATGTCTTAATATTTTTTATTTCACTTGTCTGGAAACGATCCACGAAACTAAGCTTCCCAAACCTAAAACAGTTACAATAACTGCAACAAAATTTTCGACAGAAAAGATAAATGGAAATGGAACAGTTGGCGAAGCCATAACCAAACCAAAATCTATTTGTAATAATCCAATAACAGAGGCGATTAATAAACCTGTTGTCATCGCGATAAGGGTGATAATAAAACCAGTTTGAAAGAAAATATTACGAATGTTTTTTCGTGATAATCCAAAACTATACATCGTCTGAATTTCTTTCTTTTTATCCAAAATCAAGATAATAATTGTTCCTGCCAAATTGAAACATGCAATAATAATGACTAACGTGAAAATCAAATAACTGATTAAATTTTCCATATTCATTACTTTCAAGAAAGCTGAATCCAGATCTTGTCTGGTTTCGATTTTATAATGAGAACCCAATGCTTTTTGAAGTTGAATTTTCACTTCATTAAACGATTTTTTTCCAGTCGTTTTTACTTCAATCGAATAACACTGATTTTCGTTTAACAACAATAATTCTTGCGCCAAACCTAATGTCGTAAAGATGTGCTTGTCATATTGTTCGTTCAAAATAAAAACGCCAACGCTGTACGCATCTTTGCGAGTAAAAGCATCGCTTTCTTGTTTTATTAAACCTGTTCCAGCTTTTGGCATCATCAAATCTGCTGGCGTTATCGGATCGATATAAAGTTGTAAACGCTCTGCAATTCCATTCGAAACAATAAAATTATCATCGCGATTAAAATCTAAATATTGTCCACCATAAATCACTGTATCTAAACGCGTAACTTTGGTAAAGTTTTCGTCAACACCTTTCAAATAGGCAATATCTTGTTTTCCTTTGTAATCGATGTAGACTTTTTCTTCGATGATTTTAGAAAAAGCTTTGACATCTTTTTGTTGCTTTAATTGATCCACAACAAAAGTTAAACTGTCCAATACTTTTCCTTTCGAAGGTGATATTTTAATTTCAGGATTTACATTGCTATAATATTTTAAATTCATTTTTTCTAAGCCCGAAAAAACGGATAAAATAATAAACAAAGCTGCTGTAGCAACCAGAATAGCACCAACAGCAATCGATGTAATAATGTTTACGGCGTTTGTATTTGTTTTCGAAAAAATGTAGCGTTTCGCAATGTAAAGTGAAATGTTTCTCATTATAAGATTGGATTATTTCCTTCTCCTCTTAGCGCTTTGTCGATTTTGTCCATTTCGTCTAACGAATTATCTAAAATGAAAATTAATTCTGGCGTAATACGCATTTGTTTAGAAGCACTTTTTGATAAAATTCCTCTAAATAATGGTGTATTAACTCTAATTTCTTTAAAAATTTCGTCTTTTTGAGTACTTGGAAAAATACTTACATAGATTTTAGAAACGCTCAAATCTGGTGTTACTTTTACTTCTGTAACACTAATCAAATTTCCAGGGAATTCCTTTACAGCCCATTTTCTAAAAGCTTCTGCTAATTCTTCTTGAAATAATTTACTTACTTTTTGTTGTCTATTGCTATCCAATTCTATTCATTTTTATAATGACCGTAAAATTACTGCATTTTTTCGTGATTAAAAAGCTTCAGATTTATAGTTGATAATTTTTGTATATTTAATTTATGATAGAATGTGTAGAAATAAAATTAAGCAGAAAAAAAGGGATTTTAGCTTTGTTGGGAGCTATTGTGTTCATTGTTTTATGTTGTTTATTTATTATTGAGCCTAAAAGATTTATAAATCCTATTTTTAGAAATGAGCAATTTATTTTTTTTGTAGGGATTGTTGGGGTAATTCTATTTGGTGTTTTTGCTTTTTTTATTTTTAGAAAATTATTTGATAATAAATTTGGATTGATTATTTCTGAAGAAGGAATATTTGATAATTCTTCAGCGACAAGTGTAGGTTTAATTCAATGGAAAGATATTGTTTCTTATAAAGTTACTCAAGTCGTATCAACAAAATTTATTATGATTGAAGTTAATAATTCACAAGAATATATAGATAAGTGTAAATCTCTATTTATAAAAAAATCGTTAGAAGCGAATAACAAATTATACGGAACTCCGATATTGATAGCATCAAATTCTTTGATGTTGGATTTTAAAGCTTTAGAAGAAATAATTAAAGATTCTATCAAAAAATATAAATAAACTCCTAACCAAAATCATTCGAAATCAATCATTCTTCTTTGTAAATTTGTTTTAATGAAAAAAGATATTGAAACTTCAGAAGATGTTGCTTTATTGGTGAATATGTTTTACGATAAAGTGCAAAAAGATGACGTAATTGGTTACTTTTTTTCGGAAGTAGCGAAGGTAAATTGGGACGAACATTTGCCACATATGATTCAGTTTTGGGAAACTGTTTTGTTAGGAAAAGCAACTTTTGAAGGTTGGCCAATGCGAACACATTTGGTTTTGAGTCAAAAGGAGAAATTAAAACCACACCATTTCGAACGTTGGATTGAATTGTGGTACGGAATAATTGACGAAAAATTTGAAGGAGAAATAGCAAATGAAGCAAAAAATCGAGCAAAAATTATGCGTGATTTAATTCTTTTCAAAATTGACCAAATGGAACAAAAACAAGGATTTATTCAATAAAAAAATGCAACTTTTATGAAGTTGCATTTTTTGTATTATTTTAGATATGATTGAAAAATTATTTCGCAATCATGATTAATTTTTTATTGATAAACTCCATAATTCCAGCCTTAGAAAGCTCTCGTCCGTAACCCGAATGTTTTACACCTCCGAAAGGTAAATCTGGGCTTGATGAAACTTGTTTGTTCACGTAAACCATTCCCGAATCTATTCTACGAGCGATTTTCTCCGCATTCGGAACATCTTCTGTATAAATAGAAGCGCCTAATCCGTAAGGCGTATCATTCGCAATTTTGATTGCTTCTTCTACATCTTTCACTTTCCAAATACAAACCACAGGTCCAAAAACTTCTTCGTCATAAGCCTTCATTCCAGGTTTTAAATCTGTCAAAATTGTTGGTTGTAAAAAGAAACCATCACAATCAATACGTTTTCCTCCCGAAACAATTGTTGCTCCTTTATTCGCTGAATCATTAATTTGATCCAATAATTTTTCTAATGCACTTTCCGAACTTACAGGTCCCATATTGGTATCTGCCTGTGTAGGATCACCAACTTTCATTCCGTTTACATAGGCCGTAATTTTTTTCAGATATTCATCGTAAATGCCTTCTTGTACAATAATACGTTTCGAAGAAGTACACGCTTGTCCAGCATTACGTAAACGACCGTTAATGGTTCCGTTCATCACTTTTTCGATATCCGCATCATTCAAAACGATCATTGGATCAGAACCACCAAGTTCTAAAACCGAAGGTTTTACATTTTTACCAGCGATACTTGCAACCTCTGCACCAGCAGCTTCTGAACCAGTCAAAGATACACCAACAATTTTTGGATTATTAATAATCGAATCTGTGTCTTTTCCTGACATCAATAAGTTTTTGTACAAACCTTTTGGAGCGCCAGCAGCAGTAAACATTTCTTCGAAAGCGATTCCACATTGCGGAATATTAGAAGCCGTTTTCAAAACAACTGTGTTACCAGCCATAATGTGAGGCCCAGCAAAACGTGCAATTTGAGAAAAAGGAAAGTTCCAAGGCATGACACCTAATAACACACCAATAGGTTCTGAAACCACATAAGCGTCACCTTTTTCTGTTTGTAAAGGAACATTTGCCAAGAATTCTTCAGCATTATCAGCGTAATATTCGATGATATTTGCACTATAATCAATTTCAATTTCGCTCTCATACAATGGTTTTCCCATTTCTGTTGTAATCAAAGCAGCTAATCGAGTTTTTTGCTTGCGCATTTCGTTTGCAACACGTTTCATTACAGCTTTTCTTTCTTCGAAAGATTCGAATCGCCATGTTTGATATAATTCGTTTGCGTCGTCTATATATTGATTGATTTCTTCGCTTGTGTAGGCTTGAAATTCTTTTTCGATTTTACCTGTAGCAGGATTTAATGTTCTGATTGAACTTGCCATTTCACTCTTTATTTAATGTATACAAAGTTGTAGCAATTCTCGTTCCTAACAAAACTTTTAGGATAAATAAAACTGATAGTTGATGAGATTTTAGAAGGTTTGAACAATAAAGTAAGTATAAATGAACAATAGAAATTAGAAGAATGATTATTTATCTAAATCAGTTGCTGAATTTGTTCGTGATAAAAACCAAATTGTTCCGTTTTTACTTTTCATTTTTTTATTTGCTAAAATAATTCCTAATATTAATCCTGTTAGAATGAAGATAGAACCAATAATTAAATTAGAAATTGATTTATTTTGAAAATAAATCAACAATCCAATTATGAAGCCAATAATAAAGGGTGATATAAAGATTTGAATCCAACCATAAAGTTCTGCAATAAATTCTAGATTCTTTTTCATAAAGTAAATATTTATGATTGATTAAAATTATCAAATCTTAATAGAACAATTCGTTCAAAATAAAATCATTCTTTTAAAACGGTAAATTATCGTCGTCGTTGTTCATCGAACTTGTGAATTCTCCGCCGAAATCTCCAAAAGCATCAGAAGGATCGATAGCAGATAAATTCATTGCACTTCCCATTTCTTGAGAACCATCATTCATCGAGCTTTGAATTTCGAAATCTCCACCAAATGAAGTTTCTAAATCGGTAAATTTAGCTTGCTCATTAATGAATCGTAGACGCACATTTTCTAACGCACCATTACGGTGTTTAGCAATGATAAATTCGGCTTGACCAGCGCAAGGTTCACTTTCATCATCCCAATATTCTAATTTATAATATTCGGGACGATAAATAAACGAAACGATATCGGCATCTTGCTCAATCGCTCCAGATTCACGTAAATCCGATAATAATGGACGCTTGCTTCCTCCACGAGTTTCTACCGAACGAGATAACTGCGAAAGTGCAATAACAGGAATACTTAACTCTTTTGCGATTGCTTTTAAGGAGCGCGAAATCATCGAAATTTCTTGCTCACGGTTTCCATTTGCTTTTCCACCAGCAGTCATTAACTGTAAGTAGTCAATCAAAATCATTTTTACACCATGTTGAGAAACCAAACGACGCGCTTTTGCTCTTAAATCGAAGATAGAAAGGGCAGGCGTATCGTCAATGTAAAGCGGTGCATTTTCAAGACCTTTTACTTTTGTATATAATTGTTTCCATTCGTGATCGGCTAATTTTGCTTTACGCAATTTTTCACCCGAAATTCCAGTTTCACCCGAAATCATACGCGTAATCAACTGAACAGAAGACATCTCTAATGAAAAAACAGCAACTGGAATATTTTTGTCCACTGTCATATTTTTCGCCATCGAAAGGATAAAAGCGGTTTTCCCCATACCAGGACGAGCGGCTAAGATAATCAAATCCGATTCTTGCCAACCCGAAGTAATTTTATCAATTTCTGTAAATCCAGAAGATAAACCAGACATTCCTTCTTTGGTAGATTGGGCTTTAATTTTGTCAATCGCTTCTGTAACTAAATCTCTTGCTTCCGAATAACTACGCTTGATTCCACCTTCTGTAATTTCGAATAATTTCGATTCAGAATAATCCAGTAAATCAAATACATCGGCAGTATCATCGTATGATTTTTCAATGACTTGATTCGAAATTTCAATTAAACGACGAAGAATATATTTTTCTTGAATGACACGAGCATAATACTCCACGTGTGCAGAAGAAGAAACTTTTTGCGTTAATTGAATCAAATAATAATCACCTCCAACACGATCTAATTTGCCTTCACTTTTCAACTCATTCGAAACCGTTAATAAATCAATAGGTTCTGAATCGTTAAATAATTTTTGAATGACAGCATAAATCGCTTGATGCTCTGGACGATAAAAAACTTGCGGTGTAAGAATGTCAATGACTTCATCCAACCCTTTTTTATCAATCATCATCGCACCAAGTACAGCTTGCTCTAAATCAACAGCTTGTGGAGGAAGTTTACCTTTCTCTAAACCAATGACATTGTGCTTGTTAGCTGGTATTTCGGGATTATAATTTGCTTGTTCCATAAGAGTTTCAAAATTAAATAAAAAAACGAGATATAACTAATTTTATATCTCGTTTTAAAATTGTATATTCTACAATAAGTATTATTGTAAAACAATATTTTATCCTGAAAATTCTCCGAATTTGATGTAACGTTCTTGACGTTGTTGTTGTAATTCTTTTGGAGAAAGTTTTTTCAATTCGTTGTAAGTGTCTAAAACTTTATTTTTCAAGTTTGTGTACGCAACTTCTGGTTTGTAGTGTGCTCCACCAAGCGGTTCTTGAATGATGTCTTCAATTAATCCTAATTCTAACATATCAGGACCAGTTAATTTCATTTGCGAAGCAGCTTGCTCTTTGTAATCCCAACTTCTCCATAAAATTGTAGAACAGTTTTCTGGTGAAATTACAGAATACCAAGTGTTTTCTAACATGAAAACTTTGTTTCCAACTCCAATTCCTAATGCTCCACCTGAAGCTCCTTCACCAATTACAATTGTAATGATAGGAACTGTAAGTTTCAACATTTCGTAGATGTTTTTAGCGATAGCTTCACCTTGACCTCTTTCTTCAGCTTCTAAACCAGGATATGCACCAGGAGTGTCGACTAAAGTCAAGACAGGAATATTAAACTTTTCTGCTAACTTCATCAATCGTAAAGCTTTGCGGTAACCATCTGGATTAGACATTCCGAAACGACGATATTGTCTTTCTTTGGTATTTTTCCCTTTTTGTTGACCAATAATCATAAAAGTTTGACCATTGATTTTTCCCATACCACCAACCATTGCTTTATCGTCAGCAAAAGTTCTATCTCCGTGAATCTCGATAAACGTGTTATCTGTGATCGCGTAAGCGTAGTCTAAAGTATAAGGGCGAGAAGGGTGACGAGACAATTGTACACGTTGCCATGGCGTTAAATTACCATAGATTTCCTTCTTTTTATTTTCAATTGCAATTTCAATTTCAACGCAAGCCTGTTTGATGTTAACACCGCTTCCTTCGCCGACGATTTGACAGCTTTGTAACTGTTCTTCTAAATCTTTGATAGGTTGTTCAAATTCTAAATATTCCATACAAAAGTGTTTGTTCAATCCAACAAATATAGAAAAGGTTTTTAAGCCAATTATAATAAATGTCGAATGTTTTTCAGATTTTTTACAAGTATTTTAATTTCAAAAGATAAAAAAGCGTCTACAGATTAGACGCTTTCATCGTGTATTTGATCTAAAATTAAATTTTTTCGATAATCATTGCAGATGCTCCACCGCCACCATTACAGATAGCTGCACATCCAATTTTTCCTCCATTTTGCTCTAAAACATTTAATAATGTAACCAAAATTCTTGATCCAGAATTTCCAAGTGGATGACCAATAGAGACCGCACCACCATTTACATTGACTTTAGAAGCATCAAGGTTTAATAATTTAGTATTTGCAATTCCAACAACTGAAAACGCTTCGTTAAATTCCCAGAAATCAACATCAGCAGCTGTCATATTTGCTTTTTTCAATAATTTTTCAACCGCTTTAGCTGGTGCAGTTGTAAATTTTGAAGGTTCTTGAGAAGCATCAGCATAAGCAATAACTTTTGCAAGAGGTTTTAATCTTAATTCGTTTGCTTTATCCAAAGACATTAATACTAAGGCAGAAGCTCCATCATTAATTGTAGAAGCATTTGCAGCAGTTACAGTTCCGTCTTTAGAGAAAACAGCGCGCAAACCTGGAACTTTATCAAAGTTTACATTTTTATATTCTTCGTCTTCTTTAAAAATTACTGGTTCACCTTTGCGTTGAGGAATTTCTACAGGAACAACTTCGTTGTCAAATTTTCCAGCAGCCCAAGCAGCAGCAGATTTTTTGTAAGAATTAATCGCAAATTCATCTTGCTCTTCACGAGAAATATTGAACTCAGTTGCACAAGTATCTCCGAAAAGTCCCATCATTTCTTTGCTGTAATAATCTTGCAAACCATCGTTCACAATTCCATCTAACAAAACAGTATTTCCGTATTTATTTCCAGTTCTTGCATTTGGTGAATAAAAAGGAACCATTGACATGTTCTCCATACCTCCAGCAACTACAACATCTGCGTCACCTAAACGAATCGCTTGTGTAGCAAACATTACAGCTTTCATACCAGAAGCACAAACTTTGTTTACCGTTGTTGCAGGAATTGTATTTGGTAAACCTGCTTTTATCATTGCTTGCTTAGCAGGTGCTTGTCCTTCACCAGCTTGCAATACATTTCCCATATATACTTCATCAACCAAAGATCCATCTAAGTTGATTTTATCTAAAGCTCCTTTAATAGCTGTTGCGCCTAAATCTGTAGCTGGAACGCTAGATAAACTTCCCAAAAAAGATCCCATTGCTGTACGAACAGCTGAAACTATTACGACTTCTTTCATTTAATTTGTGATTTGTTGTTTTTATTATGATAACTTAATAATGCAAGATATAAAATTTATAGTAGTATTAATTTGATTTACTTTTTAAAGATTTTTTAAATTTGTTATTGACTTAATACAGATAATTGATTTTTTTTGTTAAAATGATAATTATCTTAGAATAGAATATTTTTTGAAGAATAAAATGATTAAAATGCTGAAGATAAAAATGATATTATTTGGTTTGATTTCGTGTTTTGTAATTACAATCGGAAATGCGCAAACCTTTGATCAAAAATATTTTAAATCAATTTTAGATTCGCTTACGTCAAATTCGTTTGCTGGCAGAGGTTATGTAGAAAATGGAATGACAAATGCTGGAATTTATTTACAAAACGAATTTCAAAAAAATGGATTGAAGTCTTTTTCTAATCGTTATAATCAAACATTTACTTTTCCGATTAATATTATCAAAGATGCAAAACTGAAAATTAATGGAAAAGAATTAAAATATGGAATTGATTTTATTGTAAAGCCAAGTTCTAAATCAATTTCGAAAACCAATTCACCTTTTTATATTTTTGACACAAAAGCCTATGTGGAATCTTTTCAGTCGAAAGATAAAACGAGGAATTTTATTGTGAAAGATGATGAATCGCAAAAAGGAAAACATATTATTTTGCCGCCTTTAGTGACTTCTGTAGATTCTATTCAGAAATATTACAAACAATGGGCGAATATTTATGAGAAAAATGAAAATGAAAATGAAAATCGAGCGATTTTTAGATTTACATCAGATAAATTGACTTCAAGTCTTAGTCAACGACAATCTTCTATTTCAGAATTTATTATTTCGGATAAATTTTATTCTAAAAATTTAAAAATAAACGATTATTCTATTGATTCAGAGTTAAATAATTCATTCGAAGCAAATAATATAATTGGTTATATTGACGGAAAGAACAATGATAGCGTAATTGTGATTTCTGCTCATTATGATCATTTAGGGAAAGTTGGACAAACTATTTTTCCTGGAGCGAGTGATAATGCGAGCGGAAGTGCAATGATGATGGCGCTGATGAAGTATTATTCAAAACATCAGCCTAATCATAGAACGGTTTTTATGGCTTTTGCAGGTGAAGAAGCGGGGATTTTAGGCGCAGATTATTATGTTAATCATCCTCTTTTTCCATTGAATCAAATCAAATTTTTAGTCAATTTAGATATTATGGGAGCGGGCGATCAAGGAATTCAAGTTGTGAATGGTAAAGTTTTTAAAAATCAATTTGAAAAATTAGTTGAATTCAATCAAACAAATAAATACCTAAAAGAAGTTAAAATTCGAGGAGAATCGTGTAATTCCGATCATTGTCCGTTTTATTTGAAAGGTGTTCCGTCGTTTTTTATTTACACATTAGGAGGAAAAGGTTTTTATCATGATCCCAATGATACAGCTGAAAGTTTGGATTTGAGTTCCTCTGAAAAAGTATATAATTTGTTGAAAGCTTTTATTGATAAGTTATAAAAAAATAATCCGTTCAAAGTGAACGGATTACTAACCAACCTAAACTACTATAAAAAACTCTAAAAAGTAAAAAGAGTGCGAGTAATTCCAAACTTCATAAATCAATTTCGTTATACTCGTTGTTACTCTTTGTCTTACTATCTATGAATAAATTATTTGACACTGCAAATGTCTAACTTTTATGTCTTGTTTGGAAAAATTGTAAAAGATTTTATTTATAATAGTTATAGAGAATATTTATAATAAACGTTTGTTGTCGGATATTAAACTTTGTATTAATTTGTTAAAAACAAACAATAATAGTTAAAGTGTAATTGTATGAAAGCGTACTTTAACACCTTTTTAACTATTTGTTTACGAAAATATGATGAAATGATAAGATTTGAAATCTTTTCAACTAAATTTGATTTTTGAATCGTAAAGACTTCATAAATTTAAACAAATTTTAAACCAAAACGCCAAAATGAGACTTTTTTTATTGGTTTTTTCCTTACATATTGTGTTATTTGTTGATGCGCAAAATGTTAACCCAAATCAAATTCGAACAAAAATTTACGATACTATTTTACAAGATATCCAAAAACAAAGTTTAGAATTTCCGAACAAAAAAATTGTGGTAGATCCTACGATTAATAAGTTTGAAGATTATAAAATGGACGAATTTGGGCTGAAATTAGATTCGGCGAAATATCTACAAGACACTTCAATTTGTTCTAAATTAACAACCTATAAATGCGTTTCGAAATTTGAGATTGATAATTATTCGATTACCAATGTTTACAAAGATGAAGCAGATGCGTTATATCCTGACTTTTATGGGATTTATGCACCAATCGATTCGTGGTACAATTTGATTTATTATGCGGCTGTTAATCATTTTGAGAAGGATAGAGAATTTCAATTTAACGTCTTAATTCCAGTTCGAAATGTGCAAATGAAAAATAAAACGATGAAGGAAAAAATGTTCTTTTATAACGTTTTGTTTGATGAGCAATTTAAGATTCTAAAATTTGAAAAATTATTATTAAAACATTAAAATTCAATCAGAAAAGTTGTAAATTAGCAAGACTCAAATTTTTAATTGATGTTAAACGTTAGCGCTTATATAGACGAGCTTTTGCAGTTATCAAAAGGCAATTTACGGATTTGCCGTATGAATTGGTGGCTTTTAAAATACGAAGATGAATTTGAGAAAGCAATAGAACAAACGTCTTGTAAAAAGTGGCAAAGATGGCTTTATAATGGAGAACATCCATATCCATGTGTTTGTCCAAAGCGCGAAAAATTATGCGTTTTTATCGATTTATATCGTGAATTGGATCGTTTGACACAAGTGCAACGTTTAGAGAATTTTTTTCACGAATATTTTCAAAAATTTGAGTTGATTAAAGATTCAAAAGAATCTTTAAAAAATTGGATGAATGATATTCGTCCAACGATTTCTTCCATTTATTTATTATTGGATAAGAATGATAATCTAAAAATTAGATTTTATAATTCGGATCCAGTTTTGGAAGTGGATATCAATAAAAATGATTATAAATACACCTTGTTGTGTTTGGATATTTTTAACTACAACATGTACGTAAGAGGAATGTAAAAGAAAAGAGAGTTGACGAAAATCAACTCTCTTTTTTATGAAATAATAGATTAAATATGGCTTATTTAATTAAACCAATTTCTCTTAAACGCTGAGTTAAGAAATCCCCAGCTGTAAAATCTTCAAATTGTTTTGGATTTTCTTCTGTTACACAATCTTCTAAAACAGATAAGTCCATTTCAGAAACTGGATGCATAAAGAATGGAATAGAAAAACGAGATGTTCCCCATAATTCTTTCTCTGGATTAACCACTTGGTGAATTGTAGATTTCAATCTGTTGTTTGTGTGACGAGATAACATATCACCAACATTAATCACCAATTCGTCGTCAGCAGCAATAGCATCAACCCAAGTTCCATCGTGACGTTGCACTTGTAATCCACGACCTTGCGCTCCCATTAACAATGTAATCAAGTTAATATCTCCGTGAGCACCTGCGCGAACCGCATCTTTAGGCTCTTCTGTGATAGGAGGATAGTGAATTGCTCTCAAAATAGAGTTTCCGTTTTTCACTTTATCATCAAAGTAAAACTCGTCTAAACCTAAGAATAAAGCCAAAGCACGTAAAACGTAAACACCAGTTTTTTCTAATTGTTTGTATGTCTCTTCACCATAAGTGTTAAAACCTGGAACTTCGTTTACATCAACATTTTCTGGATAGTTGTATTTCGCTTTATCTTCTTCAGTTAAATACTGTCCAAAATGCCAAAATTCTTTCAAGTCACCAACAGTTCTACCTTTAGCATGTTCGTTTCCGAAAGCTGTATAACCGCGTTGACCACCAATTCCTTCTACTACATAAGTTTGTTTTGTTTCTGTAGGTAAAGCGTAAAATTCGCGAACGCTTTTATATAAATTTTCAACTAATTCGTCAGATAAAAAATGTCCTTTCAAAGCAACGAATCCGATTTCTTCGTATGCTTGTCCAATTTCGTTGACAAATTTTTGTTTTCTTGCTGGATCATCAGATAAAAAGTCTGCTAAATTAACCGATGGAATTCCGTTTTGTGACATTTATATTTTGTTTTATAAAATTTCTTCTGCAAAGGTATAGAAAGATTTCTTTTGTGAATAATATTGTTAATAACTTTTTTGGATTGCTATTGGTTTGATTTAAAATTAAATCGTTTAAATGATTTTAATTGGCTAAAATATTTATTTTTAATGCTATTAAGTTTATTTTGAAGGTTCTATTGATTTTGATAAATATAAGTATTTACTATTTAAAATTGTATTTTAATATATATTACTTATAATTCTGATAATGGATATGGGTTTTGTTATATTACAAAAAATTAAAATGAATGAAATTACTATTTACTTTTTTATTATTTAGTTCAATTGTCTTTGCTCAAGAAAAAGGGAAGGCTAGGATGATGATTTATCCTGGTTGTGAAAAATTTGAAAAGAAAGGTGTAAAGAAGTTAGCAGACTGTTTTAGTAAGGATTTTAATAAACAGCTATTGCTTGAAGTTGAACAGGTGTTAAAAAATAATGGTTTGACAATTAATGAAATAAATGTAAATGCAAAAGTTAAATTTGAGATAAATAAAGAAGGTGAATTTCAAGATTTAGAAATAAATGGGAATGATTCAGAAAAATTACTTATAGAAGAGGCTTTTGTGAATTATGTTTTAAAATTGAAAAAAGACAACAAAAAAATAATTCCAGCTTTTACTGAAAAAGGAGAACCTGCAAGATTAATTTTTGATATACCATTTAAAATTATAAATTAAGGTTTGAAATTTTATTAATCTTAAGGCTAATTTTATCACAAGGAGATTTCATTCTATATTTGCAAAAATATTTATGATGAAAGATCAATTTTTTCAATATATACAAGACTTACAAAGTAAAATTATAGCCAAACTTGAAGAAGTTGATGGTAAAGCTAAATTTTTACGAGATAATTGGGAACGCGAAGAAGGAGGTGGTGGATTATCTTGTGTTTTAACTGACGGAGCTGTTTTTGAGAAAGCTGGCGTTAATATATCTAAGGTTTATGGTGAATTACCAGAAACCATGCAAAAGGCTTTGAATGTTTCTTCGGGTAAATTTTTTGCTTGTGGATTGAGTTTGGTTATTCATCCAACAAGTCCACATATTCCGACGACTCATGCAAATTGGAGATATTTTGAAATGTATGACAAAGAAGGAAATATTGTCGATCAATGGTTTGGAGGAGGTCAAGATTTGACGCCATATTATTTGGATGAAAAAGATGTGATGCATTGGCATACAATCTGTAAAAAAAGTTGTGATGCGCATGATGCGGCTTTTTATTTAAAGTATAAAGAAGAATGTGATAAATATTTTTGGAATACGCATCGAGAAGAAGCGCGTGGAATAGGAGGTTTGTTCTTTGATTACTTGAAACCAACTTCAGAAAAAACAGTTGAACAATGGTATGATTTCGTAACAGAAGTAGGAAACTCATTTTTGGAGGCGTATATTCCGATTGTTGAAAAACACAAAAATGATGAATTTTCTGCTGAACAAAAGGAATGGCAAGAAATTAGACGAGGTCGTTATGTAGAATTTAATTTGATTCATGATAGAGGAACTTTGTTTGGTTTGAAAACCAATGGACGAATAGAATCTATTTTGATGAGTTTACCCAAACATGTACAATGGCATTATAATCATCAGCCAGAAGAAGGTTCTGAAGAATATAGATTAGTAGACGTGTTAAAACATCCAAAAGATTGGATTTAATCAATAAAATATAAAATGCCTGAACAATTTGTTCAGGCATTTTTTTAATCTTCTCTTGATCCGTCATCAGCCATTCTGACCATTTTAGGCGTAAAAGTAGCCACAACATCAACCAGATCTTGTTGCGCAGCCATTACTTCGTGAATATCTTTGTACGCCATCGGCGCTTCATCTTTTCCACCGCCAATTAATGTAATTCCAAAATCGTTCAAATAATCATTTATCTTGTTTTGTGATAATGATTTAATTGCTTGTGTTCGGCTCATTTGACGACCAGCACCATGCGAAGCCGAATGAATAGAATTTTCTTCACCTTTACCTCGAACCAAAAATCCTGGCGCAGTCATAGAACCTGGAATAATTCCCATCACATCTTTAGAAGCTGGCGTTGCACCTTTTCGATGAACAATGACTTCTTCGCCGTTGTAAATTTCTTTCCAAGCAAAATTATGATGATTTTCTACTTTAGCTAAAACTTCTGCACCGATAGATTTTTTAATTTTTTGATGAATAATTTCGTGACAAGCCGAAGCATATTCACCAGCCAAATTCATCGTAATCCAATATTCTTGACCTTCTGCAGAATCCAAATCCAAATAAGCTAAATTTTGTGCTTTATACGGAAGTTTACAAATTTCTTTTGCAATTTTTGTATAATGTCCAGCGATTGTAGCACCGAAACCTCTCGATCCAGAATGCGTTAATAACGCTAAATACGAACCTTTTTTGATGTTCAGTTTCTTATCATCTTCTTTGAAATCAATCAGACCAAATTCTACAAAATGATTTCCTCCTCCAGAAGAACCCAATTGCGACCACGCTTTATCTTTTAAATTTTGAATAAATGAATTTGTTTCGAATTTTGCATCATCCAAAATCTGATGTTCAGCTTTGTATTGACCATGAAAACCATGTCCTGCACCAAATTTTGTATTTTTTATCAAAGCTTCTTTTAACGAATCGTGATGTTCAAAATAATGAGAAGCAGGTAAATCATAAATCGATAAAGCCATTCTACAACCAATATCAACGCCGACGCCATAAGGAATAATCGCATTTTTCGTAGCTAAAACTCCACCAATTGGCAAACCATAACCTTGATGTGCATCTGGCATAATTGCGCCAGCAACGGTAACAGGAAGTTTCATGGCTACTTTCATTTGTTCCAAAGCGCCGTCCTCAATTTTTTCTGCACCATAAATTTTAAAATCGTTTGGATTTTCATTCAATTCAATCAAGTTTTCATCTTGATTTGGTAAATGAATTCCATCAATAAAGCCTTTTGCAAGTGTTTTGAAAACTTCATCTTCTAAAAAATCTTGTGGCGAAGACAAAACTTGCGCATATTTATCAAGCATTTCAGCTTTTGTATAACCATTTCTTTTTTTGTTGATTTTTAAGGCAATTCCTAAAATTTCGTTTTCAGGATAACCTAAGGCAATCAAATCGTTTCCATTGATCGGTTTATTTTGTTGTTCAGTTGTTTTCATATAATTTAGTTAGAATATTATTTCGTAAACATTGTTTTTAGTTCATTTAACACATTCGATCCACCAGAAATTGAGATTTCTCCCACTTTATCGGCAATTTTTTCGATGTATTCCATTTCTTTTAATTTCCATAACGTTTCGTTTTCTTCCATCAATTTCGCAGTGTTCAATAAACTTCTTGTCGAAGCAGTTTCCTCACGACGCGTAATCGAATTAGCTTGAGCCGTTTTTTCGGCAATCAAAACACGGTTCATAATTTCTCTTATTTCTCCAGGAAGAATAATGTCTTTCATACCTGCGTCAATCAATTTTAGACCAATTTCTTGGAATTGAGCTTGATATTTTTGAATGATATAATTCGTTACCGAATTTTTATCTGACATCAAATCATCAAAATTCATGTTTCCAATAAATTCTCTCAAACCTAATTGAATCGCTTGATAAATCATTTTTTCGAAATCTTTGTTCGATTGATAAGCGTTTAACAAATCAGTAATTTGATAATTTACCATAAAATTGATTCGTAATTGCGCTTTATCTTTCGTCAAAATTTCTTGTCCCGAAATTTCAATTGTTTGCGGACGCATATCAAAAGATACCATCGAGATTTTAACTTCGTTGTTATAAAATTTATACTCGCCAGCTTTTAAAACTGAATTAAATTCATTGTCTTTAAATAAAATTCCTTCATGATAAGTTGGAATAGAAATAATACGAATCGCACCAGCTTTTCTTAAAATATCTATTTCTCTTTTTGTTAAATTCTTAATTTCGTCAGTAGAATTTAAATCAAATTTTACAGCTTTTAATTGAGTCGAATTTTTCCAAATCATCACGTTTTTATTGTAAAATGAATCATAGATTTGATTGTTTTTGTAAATAATCAACACTTCGTTATGTAAAACTTCGATAAAATCTACCATCGATTTCAATGTTTCATTTTCTAAAAATATTGCATAGTATTTTTCATCAATTATTTCGTTAATGTTTAATTTTTCGATGTTTTTATTAAAGAAAATCCAATAGTTTCCTTTTGTATAAATTTTTTCTACTTCGTTATTTTTGATATAGATTCCAATTTCTTGGTTGTTAATTGGTAATTTTTTCATTATCTAATTTTTTATAAGTTTTTACTATTTTATATTTCTCCTTTATCGAAGAATCTTTTTCTAAATTTTTTAATTAAAAAAGCTAAATCATTTTCCTTTTTTAAAACGGAATTTGAAGTTTGAGCAGCTTATTTTGATTTCTTGTTTTAATCATTTTTTTCAAATCATTTTGACTTGATTTTTTAGTTTAAACTTTTGAAATCAATCATCAACTAAAGTTTCAAATTCAGGTTTTAAACAAGTTTTTGATCTTATTTCAAATTCATTTCTAGGAAATATATTCTCTATTCGAAAAGAAAACTTTTTAGCTTTTGTTTCCAATGGTACCCTTTCGGGCGATAAACAGATTAAAGTCTGTGTGAATTGCTCTACCCACTGAGCTATTTCAGTTTCCTGAAAGTAGGAATCGAACCTACGACCCATCCGCTGGAGATTTTAATTATTCAGAATAGAAGTGATGAAACAATTTCTACTACAATGCTATACTGAAACATTTGTCAAGGAATAATTAAAATCGTTTGGTTTTTAAACCTTTGACAAAGTTGGAGTAGAAGTGTGCAAGTGAATTGCGCAATAAAATATTTTTTCGAATTAATTTGTAAACGATTATTAACAGAGGGTTTTATATTGAAAATATTTTGAATAAAATTTGAAATAAAAATTTCTGCGCAAATAGATTGCGTACTTTGATTTGAAATTTGTAGTATTGAACAAAGAAATCAACCATGGCAACCAATAAAATTGCATTAATACGTTATCAAACGATCGATAAATGTCTTCAAAATCATTTCAGAAAATGGACATTAGAAGATTTGATAGAAAAAGTTTCGGAAGCTTTGTATGAATACGAAGGAATAACTTCTGGCGTTTCGAAACGGACAATTCAAAGCGACATTCAGGTGATGCGAAGTGATAAATTGGGTTATCATGCGCCAATTGTTGTTCGAGAAAAAAAGTTTTATGAATATGAAGATCATAATTATTCGATTCATAATTCGCCTGTTTCGTCTGCAGATTTAGATAAAATGAAAGAAGTGATTTCGGTGATGAAACAATTGAATGGTTTTAATTATTTTGATGATATGAACGAGATTATTACGCGTCTCGAAAATAATTTATCCAAGCAAACTCATCAACAACCAAATTATATTCAGTTTGAGGAAAATGCATTGTTAAAAGGTTTGGAGCATTTGAATCGATTGTATCAAGCAATTGTGAAGAAGCAGTCTTTGCTGATTTCTTATCAATCGTTCAAAGCAAAAAATCAAGAACCAAAACAACAAGTTTATTATCCGTATTTGTTGAAAGAATACCGTAATCGCTGGTTTTTATTGGCTAAATCGAGAAAAGATAAAAATTTGTATACGTTGGCTTTGGATAGAATTGTTGAGTTTTATGAATTGGCAAATGAACCTTTTATCGATGAGCAAGAAATTAATTTTGATACGTATTATAACAATGCGATTGGTGTAACGAAAAGTGTGAAAGAAAGGGAGCAGCGTGTTGTTTTTCGTGTGAATAAAAAATTAGCGCCTTATGTGGTGACAAAGCCAATTCATGCTACGCAAAAAGTGTTGGAAGTGACGGACGAAGGAACTTTATTTTCGATAGAAGTTGTACATAATTTTGAGTTGGAACGTGAGCTTTTAGGTTTTGGAGAAGAAATAGAAATTCTTGCTCCAAGATTAGTGAAAAAAAGAATCAAAACACGGTTAGAAAAAGCATTAGAAAAATATAAAAAATAGAATTTCTTTCATACATTTAATTCATTAAAAACTAACTTAAATGATATGGAATAAAAGAATAATGACACTTTTGAGTGTCTTTTTATTAATCTTCTCGACAAATTTGCTTGCACAAAAAGCGAGTGATTTTGTGAAGAAATATATCTATTTAACTTTTGATGATGGACCTTTGAATGGAAGTGAAAATATGGATGAGGTTTTCAAAAATGAGAAGTTAAAAGTGACTGTTTTTCTTGTTGGAGAACATGTGGAGAAAAATAAAACAATGACGGATTATTTTAAATATTACGATGATAACCCGTATATCGAAGAATGTAACCATAGTTGGACGCATGCGAATGAATGATCAGTACAAAAACTTTTATAGTAACGAGCAAACGTCGGTTGCGGATATTTTGAAAAATCAATCGACATTAAAATTGCAAGATAAAATTGTTCGTTTACCTGGAAGAAATATGTGGAGATTGGATGGGAAATCGAAGAATGATGGAGCTTCTGGTGTACAAACGGCTGATGGTTTAGCAAAGTTGGGATATAAAGTTATTGGTTGGGATTTGGAATGGACGCATCATGGAAAAGATGGAACACCGGTGCAATCTGTTCAAGCGATTTATAAACAAATTGTTAATCAATTATAATCGAATAAGACCTTTGCAAATAATAATATAGTTATGTTAATTCATGATGAGATGTTTCAGAATAAATGGGAAGAGTCCGAATTGAAAAAATTGGTTGATCTTCTTAAAAAACATGATAACTATATTTTTGAGCAAATAAAATTTTATCCTCAATAAAACTTTTATAAAATACAAAAGCTGTCCAATTTTGGACAGCTTTTTATATGTAATAATCTGTATAAATTAGTCTCCCATCATTCCTCCAACTAAAGAATTGACAATTGCTAAAACAATACCAAATAATAATGCGTACCAGAATCCGTCAACATGGAAACTATCTCCCATAATTGCGCTTGCTAATAAGATAATAATTGCTGTAATCACAAAAGAAAATAAACCTAATGTTAAGATTGTTACAGGTAAACTAATAATGTTTAAAATTGGTTTTACAATAGCGTTTAAAAGTCCGATAACAAGTGCAACAATAATCGCAGAACCATATCCTTTTACAGATACTCCAGGTAAAATGTTAGCAAGTCCGAAAACAACTAATGCTGATACCAAAAGATTAATAATAAAGCCCATAATTTGTATTTTTTAGATTAATATATCTAATTAAAATCAAAAGCTTTGCCAAATTGTTAAAAATTTTAATAAAAAATAAAAAAAGCTCAGAAATTTCTGAGCTTTTGCTTTATTGTATTGAAAAATTCTCTTTTTATAATTGTTCAAAAAGATATTTCATGTTGACTTCTTTGTCGATAATTTGAGCTAACTCATTAATATTAACACGTTTTTGCTCCATTGTATCACGGTAACGTAAAGTAACAGAATTATCGTTTAATGAATCGTGGTCAACAGTGATACAGAAAGGTGTTCCAATCGCATCCATACGACGGTAACGTTTACCGATAGTATCTTTTTCTTCGTACATTACGTTGTAATCTAAACGTAATTTCTTCAAAATTTCTTTCGCTAATTCAGGTAAACCATCTTTCTTTACCAATGGTAAAACTGCAGCTTTAATTGGCGCTAATGCAGCTGGTAAAGATAATACAACACGTTCTGATCCATCTTCTAAAACTTCTTCTTTCAATGAATTTGAGAAAACTGCTAAGAACATACGATCCAAACCTACAGAAGTTTCTACAACATAAGGTGTGTACGATTCGTTTGTTTCGTTATCGAAATATTGAATTTTTTTACCTGAATGTTGTTCGTGAGCTTTCAAATCGAAATCTGTACGAGAGTGAATTCCTTCTAATTCTTTGAATCCGAATGGGAATTTAAACTCAATATCAGCTGCAGCATTTGCGTAGTGCGCTAACTTTTCGTGATCATGGAAACGGTAATTTTCATTTCCTAAACCTAATGTTTGGTGCCAACGTAAACGCGTTTCTTTCCATTTTTCATACCAATCTAACTCTGTTCCTGGTTTTACGAAAAATTGCATTTCCATTTGTTCAAACTCACGTTGACGGAAAATAAATTGACGTGCAACAATCTCATTACGGAAAGCTTTACCAATTTGAGCAATTCCGAATGGTAATTTCATACGACCAGATTTTTGTACGTTCAAGTAATTTAAGAAAATACCTTGAGCCGTTTCTGGACGTAAATATAAATCCATTGCTTGATCAGCTGTCGCTCCTAATTTAGTTCCGAACATCAAGTTGAATTGACGAACTTCAGTCCAGTTTTTAGAACCAGTTACAGGATCAGCAATTTCTAATTCTTCAATCAAAGCTTTTACGTCATCTAAATCTTCGTTTTCCAAAGATTTTCCCATGCGCGCTAAAATTGTATTGATTTGATTTTGATATTCTACAACACGAGGATTTGTCGCAACAAATTGATCTTTATCAAAAGCATCACCGAAACGTTTTGCAGCTTTTGCAACTTCTTTCTCGATTTTACCTTCAATTTTCGCACAATAATCTTCAATTAAAACATCGGCACGGTAACGTTTTTTAGAATCTTTGTTATCAATCAAAGGATCATTAAATGCGTCAACGTGGCCCGAAGCTTTCCAAGTAGTAGGGTGCATAAAAATAGCAGAATCAATGCCGACAATGTTTTCGTGCATTTGTACCATTGCTTTCCACCAATATTGTTTGATGTTATTTTTTAGCTCAGCTCCGTTTTGACCATAATCGTAAACGGCTGATAATCCATCATAAATCTCACTCGATTGAAAAATGAAACCATATTCTTTCGCATGAGAAACTACTTTCTTGAAAATATCTTCTGACATAATTAATTGTGTGTTCTTATTTAAAGTGCAATTTTAGTGATTTTTGATGACTATTGAGGTATATTTTGATAAAATCGTAAGGCTTTAAGCACTTATTCTAATTTTTGAGAAGATTATTAGCGGAATGATTGATTTTATAAAATCGGATTATTTCAATTTCAATCAAAAAAACATACTTTTAAATCATAAAAAAAATGATAACCGTATGAAAAAGTTTATTCTTCCTATTCTATTATTAAGTTTTGTTGCAAGTTGTAATTCTAACAATTCATCTTCTTCGTCTACAGAAAATAAAGTTGAAAATGAAGTGAAAAATTCGGTTAAAGAATCAGATGTTAATTATAATGTTGCGCTTGATTTTATGAATAATTATGTGGATTATATTATGGATACAATTGTTAAAATAAATCAAGATGAGTATATTAAACAAAACGAATTGTTGACGCAAAATTTTAAAGATCGATATAAATTTGTGCAAGATTCTGCTTATAAAGTTGAGCCAGAAGTTGGTTTAGATTTTGATCCGATTGTCGATGGACAAGATTTTCCGGATAAAGGATTTAAAATAAAATCGATTGATAAAGCAACAGATTTGGTGACTTTACAAGGAGTAGATTGGCAAGATTTTGAAGTCGTTTTGAAAGTTGTTAACGAGAATAATAAATCGTTAGTAAATGGTTCTGGAATTATTAATATACCGACCAACAAGCAACCGAAAAGATAATTTAGTAAAACTGAAAATTCTATAAGGAACTTGGAAAATGATATAAATTTCAGTTTGTTTTGATTTGAATTTTTTGTTTATTTTTGTCCAACATGAAAATGCAACAGTACATAAAGTATGTTTTGTCGGTGGTTTTGATTTTTTCAAATCTTAGCTACGCATTTTCTATGCACTTTTGTCAAGGAGTGGTTGAGCAAGTGAAGTTGAATCATTTGGATAATAATTCACACGAAATGGAAGTTTCTACTTCGTGTTGCCCTCCAAAAACAGAAAAAAAACATTGCGAATTACCAGAAAACAATAAGTCTAAAAAAGACGATTGTTGCAAGGATATTTCTTATTCGGATAAGTTTGTAGAAAAGCAAACTGTCAAAATACAGAAACTTGTTCCGATAAGTTTTTTAGCTTCTGAAATTCTTCAAATTAGAATTTCGATTCAAGATGAAAAGGTGAGCAATCAATCAAATTTTCTTGATTTTTATGTTGCGTCAAATGCGCCGCCAAATTATATTCTCAATTCTCAATTAACATTTTACGAAGGATAATGTCTGTTGTTTTTGATTAAATCAATCAGAAAACAATAAACTATTATCTGAATATTAAAGTATTTGATGAAAATCTAATCAACAAGTACACAATAATAAATAGGCATTATGCCTTAAATCGTAAAAATGAAAAAAATATTCACTTTAGGATTTATACTAAGTGCTGCGTTTTCTTACGCACAATCTACATTAAAGGGAAAAATTACAGATCAAAATCAACAACCAATCGTTGGAGCAGAAGTGTTTTGGCAATCGTCAGATATTTCTGTTATTACAGATGAAAAGGGAAACTTTGAGATCGAAAATTATCAACCAACCTCAATTTTAGGTGTTTTTTATGACAATGAAACGACAACTTTTAAGGAATTAAAATACGAATTTCAGAATATCACCATCAATGTAAAAGATCATTTTGGGGATACTTCGTTGAATGAAGTTGTGGTTCGTGATACAAGCAGTTCGCTTAAAAAATCGAAGTTTGCAACTAATATGACGACAATGACAGGAAAGGAATTGTTGAAAGCGGCTTGTTGTAATTTAGCTGAATCTTTCGAGACAAATCCTTCTATTGATGTTAATTTTTCTGATGCTGTGACAGGAAATAAGCAAATTAAAATGTTAGGTTTAACATCGCCTTATATTTTGATTGCAGAAGAAAATATACCAAATGTTCGTGGAGCTTCTCAAGCTTTTGGGCTTAGTTTTACACCAGGAACTTGGGTAGAAAGTATTCAAGTGACGAAAGGTGCAGGTACAGTGATTAATGGTTACGAAAGTATTTCTGGACAGATTAATACAGAATTAATTAAGCCTTCGAATGATATTCCGTTGTTTGTAAATCTTTATGGTTCGACAGATTCTCGTTTTGAAGGAAATGTGCATTTGAACAAAAAATTGAATGATAAATGGAGTACTTCTTTGTTTATGCATGGAAATGCACGCGTTTCGAAGAATGATATGAACGATGATGGATTTTTAGATAATCCGCTTGGACATCAAATTAATGTGATGAATCGTTGGCAATATCAAAATTTAGAAAAAGGTTGGGTTGGATTTTTATCTGCAAGATATTTGAATGATGCAAAACAAGCTGGACAAGTAGATTTTGATAAAGATCGAGATAAATTGACAACAAATTATTGGGGATCAGAAATCAATACAAATCGTGTGGATGTTTTATCAAAAATTGGGTATGTTTTTCCAGAAATACCTTATCAAAGTATGGGCTTACAAACGGCGTTTAGCTATCATAAACAAGATTCTTACTTCGGATTGAATCAATATGATATTGAGCAACAAAGTTTTTATTCCAACTATATTTTCAGTTCGATTATTAGCAATACAAAAAATAAATTTTCTACAGGAGCGAGTTTTACGTATGATAAATTCAAAGAATTTGTAGCGCTTCCGACTGATGTAAATTATAATCGAATTGATAATTCTGCGGGAGCATTTTTCGAATATACGTTTGATAATATGAAGAATTTCAACATGATTGCTGGGCTTCGTGGAGATTATCATAATCGAATGGGCTTTTTCTTGACACCTCGTTTGCATACGCGTTATACACCAGTAAAAGGAACAACGATAAAAGCGTCGGTTGGTCGTGGAAAACGAATCAATAATATATTTGCAGAAAATCAGAATTTATTTGCATCTTCAAGACAATTTAATATTTTGCGCGATAGAAATGGAAAAATATATGGTTTAGATCCAGAAATTGCATGGAATTATGGATTTAGTGTGACGCAAGAGTTTAAATTATTTGGAAAAAATGCAGATGTAACAGTAGATTTTTATCGAACAGATTTTCAAAATCAAATCGTAACTGATATCGATTATTCGGCTTGTCAAGTAAGATTTTATAATTTAGAAGGAGATTCGTATGCAAATTCCTTCCAATTTGATTTTAATTATAATCCATTTACAAATTTCAAAATTAGAGCATCTTATAAATATTACGATATCGCAACAGATTATGAAAAAGGAAAATTAGAACGTCCGTTGCAAGCGAAACATCGTTTCTTTACAAATTTAGAATACGAAACACGTGAAAGAAATGGTAAAAATTGGCGTTTTGATGCGACGTATAATTGGATTGGAAAACAGCGTTTACCAAATACATCAGATAATTTGCCAGAAAATCAGTTGAATGAATATTCGAATCCATTTGGGACAATTAATTTCCAGATTACACGTGTTTTTTCAAAACGTTTTGAAGTATATATTGGAGGAGAAAATGTAACGAATTATCAACAACATCGCGTAATTTTAGGAGCAGATAATCCTTTTGGTTCAAATTTCGATAGTTCGATTGTTTATGCGCCAATTTTTGGACAAATGTATTACGCTGGATTAAGATTTAGTTTAAAATAAAATCATAAAAATAATAAAACAATGAAAAAAATATTAGCCTTTGCTTTGGTTACGACTTTAGGAATTAGCGCACAAGCACAAAATAAAAATGCGAAACACGATTTACACGTTAAAGGAAATTGTGGACAATGTAAAGATCGTATTGAAAAAGCAGCTTATGGTGTAAAAGGTGTAAAATCTGCTGAATGGGATAGTAATACGCAAAATTTACATATCATATTGAATGAGAAAAAGAGTAAAGTGGATGATGTAGAAAACGCTGTAGTAGCGGTTGGACACGATACTGATAATAAACGTGCAGAAGTAAAAGTGTACGGAAATTTACCTTCTTGTTGTTCATATGATCGTGAAGGTTCAGCTGGGGAAGCTAACACACATAGTCACTAAAATAAAATTATAAACAAAAAAGGGATTT
>NZ_DLOC01000041.1:0-9879 GCF_002478465.1 Empedobacter sp. UBA7494 | reverse complement strand
AAATCCCTTTTTTGTTTATAAGATGTTAATATTTTAAAAATAAAAATTTAATTTTTAACTTTTAGTTAACATTAACATTCTATCTTTGTTATCTTTCCTTTTTTGGAAAGGAGAAAATAAATTAATTGAAGTGAAAATAGGTCAAATTGCAGAGATTCCAAAAAATTCTTCTATTTATAATAAAGAAAAACCATCTTTTCGATCAAAAGAAGAAGAACTTTCGTGGAAGGTAAACCAAAGAAATTATTCTTTGTTTGATGGTTTTATTGTAGGAGAACATACTGGAATAGAAAAATTTGAAATAGGACAACGAAAAGGTTTAAATGTTAGCGGAAAAGAATTTCCGGTTTATGTGATTGGAATTGATGAACGCGAAAATAGAATTTTTGTAGGGCAAGGAAAAAATCATCCAGGTCTTTTTACGGACGTACTCTGTTTTGAAGAACAAAATTTAAGTTGGTTAGAAAAACCATTTTTAATAGATGAGATAGAAGTGAATGTTACTTCTATACATTTGAAAGAAGAAATAAATGCGAGGTTTTATCAATTTGGAAAAATCTATTTTTTGGAGTTTAAAAAACAAATTCCCTTGATAATGAAAAATTACACATTAAGGCTTTCTTATGAAAACAAGGAAGTTATACTATTAAATAAATAATTGTTATAAAAATGAAATTGAAATTTACTTTTTTATCATTTGCTTTAGCATTATTCGCACAAGCTCAAAAAGCACCTGCGTATTACTCGAGCATTAATTTTAGCAAGACGAAGAATGAGTTGAAAAATGATTTTGCTAAATTAATTACTGATACTCATAAGCAAAATGTTTCTTATTCAGCAGGTTTGAAAAATTTATTTCAAACAAGTGATGCCAATCCTCAAAATCCATCTAATTTATTGTTGGTTTATGGATCTCAAAGTTCTGGTACACATCAAAGAAGTCGTGCTTTTTCAGGATCTTGGAATAGAGAGCATGTTTATGCAAAATCTAAAGGAACACCAAATTTAGGAACTTCTGGACCTGGATCAGATGGACATCATTTACGTCCTGCTGATGTCACATTGAATAGTACTCGTGGAAGTTTGCTTTTTGATGATGGAGTAGGAGCAATGGCAATGAAAACGAGTCGTGGTGGTTGGTATCCAGGTGATGAATGGAAAGGAGATGTTGCGAGAATTTTAATGTATATGTATGTACGTTATGACAAACGAACTTTACCTCTTAACATTACTTTTGGACCAAGTACATATTCATCAGATTTCCCTGATATTCTTTTGAAATGGAATGTAGAAGATCCTGTTTCGCAATTTGAAATTCAAAGAAATAATGTTGTAGCGAATGTTCAAGGAAATAGAAATCCATTTATCGATAATCCATATTTAGCAACTGTTATTTGGGGAGGTCCTAAAGCGCAAAATAATTGGCCAGAATCTTTTGGTGAAGAAGGAGGTTCTGAAGAGGATACTGAAAAACCTACTGCACCAACAAATTTAGCTTCAACAACGATTACGCCATCAAGTGTGTCGTTAACTTGGACAGTTTGTACAGATAATGTAGGTGTTAATAGATATGATATTTATGTAGACAATACATATAATACAACTGTTTATAGTAATAACGGAACAGTTTCTGGATTAAATTCTTCAACAACTTATTCTTTTTATGTTGTTGCAAAAGATGCAGCTGGAAATAAATCGGATAATAGTACTGCAATTCAAGTAACAACAAAAGAATCTAATATAGGAGGAGGTTCAGGAGAAGGAACAAGCTGTGGAACAGAGGATTTTGAAAATATTCCATCTACAGGAAGTACACCTCCAGCATCATCTTATACAGATAGAACTTGGTCGAATAGAGGAATTGTGTGGACTGCAACAAATGCAAGAACAGACAAACAAATTTATATCGATGGAGATAGTAATAAAGCAATTTGTATTAGAAAAGGAAATTTAAAATCATCTACAATTTCTGGAGGAATAGGTTCTTTATCAGTAAAAACATATCTTCCTTTTGCAGATTCTGATGGATTTTATACATTAAAAATTAATGGAGAAGTAAAAGGACAAATACCTTATTCTAAAACAGCTAAAACAACAAAAATTGATAATATTAATGTTGAAGGAGATGTTGTAATTGAGTTGATAGATGAAACTTCAAATAACCGTGTTTCTTTTGATAATTTATCATGGACTTGTTACGAAAAATTAGCAACAGATGAGGTTAAAAAACAAAATAATAAACTAGTTATTTATCCTAATCCAGTTAAAAATCATGAATTTGTTGTCAATGGAATTGAAAATAAAGA
Source organism: Empedobacter sp. UBA7494 (assembly GCF_002478465.1). NCBI lineage: Bacteria > Pseudomonadati > Bacteroidota > Flavobacteriia > Flavobacteriales > Weeksellaceae > Empedobacter > Empedobacter sp. UBA7494. The sequence goes on along the minus strand of NZ_DLOC01000041.1, from coordinate 7,573 downwards.
AACAATTCAAATTTTTACTATCAATGGACAATTGGTTCAAACGATTCAAAATGTAACAAATAATTCTAAAGTTAGATTAAATAAACTACCTAAAGGAGTTTATATCGTTAAAACGAAAAATCAATCTAATAAGATTATTGTAGATTAATAACTATCATCTTAATGATAAATAAAAAAATCCATCTCATTTGAGATGGATTTTTTTGTTATATATTTTTCAATTACTGAAACATATCTTTCACACGTTCAAAGAATGATTTTTCATTTTTCGAAGGTTCTGGTGAGAAATGATCATCGTCTCTCATTTTTTCAAAATACGCCTCTTGGTCTTTCGATAAATGAGTTGGTGTCCAAATGTTAACATGCACAAATAAATCACCTTTTCCGTAACCATTCAAATCTGGTAAACCTTGACCTTTTAAACGTAATACTTTTCCTGATTGAGTTGCTTTGTCAATTTTAATTTTTACTTTTCCATTAACCGTCGGAATTTCTTTAGAAGCACCTAAAACAGCATCTGGGATAGAAATATACAAATCAAAATGTAAGTTGTTTCCATCACGTTTCAAAGTGTCGTGTTCTTCTTCTTCAATCAAAACAAGTAAATCACCAGGAATACCATCAAAAGGCGCATCGTTACCTTTTCCACGAACTTGCAATTGAATTCCTTCTCTTGCTCCAGCAGGAATTTTAAGATCGATTGTTTCCTCAACTTTGATTAATCCTTGATTATTTGCTCCCGAAGGAATTTTGTCTGCAACTTTTCCTACTCCTTGACAAGTTCCACAAGTTGTAGCAGTTTGCATTTGTCCTAAAAATGTGTTGGTAACACGAACTTGTTGTCCAGAACCGCCACAAGATGGACATGTTTTAGATGTAACGCCATCTGCTTGTTTAAAACGTTTAACTTTTACTTTCTTTTCGCAACCGTTAACCATTTCTTCTAAGTTCAATTTTACGCGAATACGCAAATCAGAACCTTTCATTCGACGTGGACCACGAGATTGACCTCCAAATCCACCACCGAATCCTCCGCCTCCAAAGATATCGCCGAAATGAGAGAAAATATCTTCCATATTCATTCCGCCGCCACCGCCGAATCCTCCGCCAGCAGCTCCGCCCATTCCTGCATGTCCGAATTGGTCGTAACGTGCACGTTTGTTGTCGTCGCTTAAAACTTCGTAAGCTTCTGCAGCTTCTTTAAATTTATCTTCTGCCTCTTTGTCACCAGGATTTTTGTCAGGGTGATATTTGATGGCAAGTTTACGATAGGCTTTCTTGATATGTTCTGATGTTGCAGATTTTTCGACCTGCAATATTTCGTAATAATCTCTTTTTGATGACATTTTCTTAATCTAAATTATAATCCAACAACAACTTTCGCGTAGCGAACTACCACATCATTTAATAAATAACCCGTTTCTACAACGTCTACAATTTTTCCTTTTAAATCCTCTGTTGGAGCAGGAATTTGAGTAATTGCTTCGTGAAAATCAGTATTGAAATCGTCTCCAGCTTTAGTCTCCATTTCTTTCAAACCTTTTGCACGTAACGTTTCTACTAATTTATTATTGATTAATTCAACACCTTGATGTAAGCTGTCGTCTCCAGACTTTTCAATTTGATTTAAAGCTCGTCCAAAATCATCTAAAACAGGTAATAAAGACGTAATAACTTCTTTATTTGCTGTCTTGAAAATGTCCATACGTTCGCGCGAAGTACGTTTTTTGAAGTTGTCAAACTCTGCAAATAAACGTAAATATTGGTCTTTTTCTTTTGCTAATTGTTCCTTAACAATTTCTAATTCTGACTTTCTAGCAGTTTCTTCTTGTGGCTGTTCTACAGTGTTGTCACTCTCTTGAACGTTTTCTTGAAGATTCTCGTTCTCTAATTCTTCGTGTATATTTTGGTCAGACATATTCTTATTAGTTTTTTTGTTTCTGATTGAATCAAATAGTTTGCCAATGCCCATTATGTGTCGTTTTGTCAGATTTTAAATAAAAAAGAAGCACTTCTGTCGCGAGAAGTGCTTCGGTAAATGTATAAAGTTTTTTTGATTTGAGTTTTAGTAGAATTAAATTTCGTCACTTCGAGTGATTTTCAAAGAAAATTGTATCGAGAAGTTAGATGAAATAATATTTTCTTATTTATCAAAGTGTTATTCTAAACTTGTTTCAGAAACACATCTTGCGAGTTTTACTTTGAGGATGCGAAGTTGAAATGAATTCAACTTGACAAAGAGCGTATAAAAAAAACATTTTATTCTTTACAATTATCTTAGCCTATCTTTTTGTCTTTCCATTTTTTTGGAAAAAAATTAGTATACCTTATTTCTTTTATTATTCTTACTTTTTAAATATAGAATAAATGGAGTTAATATTCCTGATATAATTGAAATTGGAAATATCCAAAATGGAAGTAAAATCCATAAAAAATAATATTCTAAAGTTTTATAAAAATTGAAAAAAGTAAAACCTTTTAAGTTTTGATTTTCAAAGATTTCATTTAATGATATGAAAAATAGTAAAAATGAAAATAACCAAAATATAAAACTATAAGTCTTTAAATATTTTATTTTACCTATTTTCTTGTTCATGAAAAAAATAGGTAAAATTGAAAAAATAAATATAATTGGAATGATGATATAACCGATATATTTTTGAAAATCCATTATTAATAAGAATTAATTTATCCTAATATTAATTTTGAATAGTTTTAAAACTTAAAATTAATCTTTCCATTCAAGAAACGTCCTGTCAAATAATTTGGCATTGTGTAAACTGCACTCGAATTTACGTCGCGAATCCATGAATTACTGATTTCGTTTTTAATATCAAATACATTGAAAACATCTACACCAATTGAAATTTCTTTGAAATTACTCCAGAATGTTCCTTTTGATGGTTTCAATTCTTTTTGATTAATAATTTCTTTTACAAAACCAATGTCAACACGTTTGTAATCTGTCAACGTTGTTTGGTATTGGTAAGGATCTACAAATTGTGGTGCTCCATTTGGCAAACCAGAAGCATAAATCAAATTTACATTCACTTTGAAAGATGGTAAAAACTCCATATAATCTTGGAAAAATGCAGATAATTTGAAACGAGGATCTGTTGGTAATGGAATATTTCCTCTGTCATCAATATTTTGATAAGCTCTCGCATACGAAGCCGAGAACCAAGAATCTATACCAGGAACAAACTGCCCAAATAAACGCATGTCAAGTCCATACGCATAACCTTTGGAGTTATTATCTGCCGTATAACGAATTCTTACATTGTCTACATAATACGGATTCAAATCGTTTAAGATTTTGTAATAAACCTCAGTTGTTAATTTGAACGGACGATCCATCCATTTGAATTCGTAATCGTTTCCAAATATAAAATGAATTGATTGTTGCGATTTTACTTTATTATTCAAAGAACCATCTAAACGACGAATTTCGCGATAGAAGGGAGGTTGATAATAAATACCTGTCGAAATACGGAACAACATATCGCTTTCCCAATCTGGTTTAACAGCGATTTGAGCACGAGGCGAAATAGTTGTTTCTTCGTTAAAATCCCAATAAGCCGTACGCACACCAGCATTGAACAATACTTTTGAATCATTCCACATAAATTTGCTCGTATATTGCGCATAACCTGAAATACGATTTGTTTTTAAATTATTTTTAGAGTTCACATAATAACTTAAATTCAAACCATTTCCTGGATTTGGATTCACAACATATCCTGTCGAATCGATTGCTTGCCATTCACCTAATAAATCACGAATATCTTCTTGTTGAAATTTTGCACCCCACTCAATATCATTGTTTCCATTGATCTTATATTTTCCTTTGTGTTGAATTCCAGCAACCAACGCATCAAAATTATTTCGTGCATGATCGATTTGCGAACCAACATCATTCGTAGAAGTTGCAAAGCCTTTTTCGTCTACTTCGGAAATGAAATAAGAACCTTGAATATCAAAATATTCGCGCTCTTTCGAATGATAAGCAAAAAGATCTAACCCTAAATCTACTTTAGAATTTGGTTGATATGTAAATGATAAACTTCCTGTTTCTGTCGCAAATTTATCATCTTCTTTTCCGTCATAAAAAACAGTTAGCAACAACGGCGTATCCATTGTATTGATATAAGTTTCACGTTTTATAGGAAACATTTCGTAGCGCGAACGCGACATTGTTCCCAAAAATGCAACATTCCATTTATCATTTAATTTATAATTGATATTGGCTTGTACATCGTAATATTCAGGATTGAAATTGGTATCACCTTTTAAGGTATTCAACACTAAATTTCTGTTTTGATAGCGCGCTCCAACAATTGCTGAAAGTTTTTTGTCTTTAGAACCTCCGCCTAATGTCAAACTTCCGCCCATTAAACTTGCTTCTAATTGTCCTTCAAATTTAGTGGGACGTTTGTAGGTAACATCTAAAACAGAAGACATTTTGTCGCCGTATTTTGCTTCCCAACCACCAGCAGAAAAGTTGATAAATTGCGTCATCGCAGGATTTACAAAACCTAAACCTTCTTGTTCGCCAGAACGAATCAATTGAGGTTTATAAACTTCGATTCCGTTAACGTAAATTAAATTTTCGTCATAATTTCCTCCGCGAACCATATATTGCGAACTCAATTCTGTATTCGAATTTACGAAAGGTAACGTTTTCAATAAATCGGCAACTCCGCCAGTCAAACTTGGTCCTTGTTGCATTTGCGCAGCACTCAAAACGGTACTTTGCAAAGGTTTATTTTTATTAGATTGAAAAGAAATTGTTGCTTCACCTAATTCAATCGCATTGGTTTGATCAGGAACTAATTGAACAAAAATTTCTTTCTTGTTTTTATCTTTTAGCGTAAATGTTTGTGCAAACGAATGATAACCATTGTTGTTAAAAGTTACGGTAACGGAAGAGTTTGATGGAATATCTATTTTGAAATTACCATTTTGATCCGTAAAATAAGATTGATCGTTGACAATAATCTCAGCTTCACTAATTGGAATTCTATTTTCGTCGACAACTTTACCATTAATTTGCGCAGTTTGAGCAAATAAAATTCCACCCAAAAGAGATAAACTTATGGTACTAAGAAATCTTTTTGAATGTTGTAGAGTACGTTGCTGTGTTGTTTTTTTCATCTTTCACGTTTAATTCTAATTGATGGTCACCAACCGAAATCTGTTCTTTGTTCAAATTAATCGATAATCGTTTAATTTTTTGATCATATTCGGCTAAAACCCACTTACCATCGATATAAGCTTTATAATCTTTTATCCCAGATTGTGCATCATCAATTGTAAATTTGATAATAGCATTAGCTTGAGTAAATTGACTATCTGATTTGATATTTAACGGAGTAATTGTCGGTTTAGTATTGTCAATTAAAATAGAAAAAACGCCAAAATCTTTTGGATTTGCAACAAGCTTTCCATTTTTGAGCTCTGTTGTTAAATAATCTTTTTTCCAAGCGCCTCTTTTTTGATATTCGCGCACAATAACAGCTTTGTCTAATTGTGCTGTCGGAATATCAACAGTAGGTTCTATTGCTAACGTGTAAGTTTGATGAACTGGCATATAATAATCGCCCACCCAATGTTTACCATTCGAGAATTTATAAGCTAAATCAAAATCTTCGTAAAAGATATTTTTAGGAAAAAATATTTCGATTCCATCAGATTTGAAATGATTTTCTTTGTTCCACAACATTGGATTTGTTTCAGGAAGTTTTGCAGAGTCTACAAATGCTTTTCCATTAACTGTAAAAGATTGCGAAGATAAATTTCCTGCATAATCAGAAACATCAATTTTTACTTTGTATGATTTTCCATCTTCAAGCTCTAAAATTCCATTGTTTTTTAAGTTAGAATACATTCTGACAGGATTTCCATTTTTTACAAATCCTTGGTACACCCAGCTATTATTTTTCTGAATATCGCCATAATCGCAAACTGTATTTATAGCTCGCGCTTCATCAAACGAAAAACGACTAGAAGTAAACGTATAAATAGGTTCATCATTCACATAAATATTTATTTGATGAACACCGTTATTATTTTCTGCTCCATTGTGCTTGTCATACGCTTTTACACCAAAACCTATTGCACCAGAAGCAGAAATTGTTCCACCATTTGCCACAACAATTCGATTGGTTTTTTGATTCACATCGCCATAAATAGGATAAGCATATAAACCTAAAATAGATGGTTTTCGTGTATCAGGCAAATCAAAACCAAAATAAAAAGGATTAATTGGTTCTTCCGTTTTGGTATCACGAATTTCGAAATGTAAATGTGGACCACCAGAGCCTCCAGAATTCCCTGAAAGCGCAATCAAATCGCCCATTTTAACAGGAAGTTCGTTTGGTTTTGGATGCACTTCGATCTTGAACGTTTCATTCGCATATTGTTGTTTGCGGACATATTCTTGCAATTCTGGTGTAAATTCTCTCAAATGCGCATAAACAGAAGTATATCCATTTGGATGATCGATATAAAGAGCATTTCCATATCCTGTTGGCGAAATATTAATACGAGAAATGTAACCATCTCCAACCGCTTTTACTTTCAGACCTTCGCGTTGTTGCGTTTTGATATCAAGCCCAGCGTGGAAATGATTGGCACGTAATTCTCCAAAATTACCAGCCAAATAATTGGTGATTTCTAAAGGATTTTGGAAGATATTTTTTGGATACGTTTCGGATTTTGGTTGTTCTGCTCGTTGTCCAAAAACAACAGAACTTAGTAATAAGTTTAGGAAAATTGGCTTAATCACTTTCATTTTTTCTTTTCAATAATTAACAAATCAGTTAAAAGTAAACTAAATCTTTTACAAACATCTTTAATCTTTTGAATTTCTGAAAATTATTTCAAGATAAATCTTTGAAAAATAAAATTAAACAATTGATTATAAATAGCTTGTATTTGTAAAATAATAAACAAGTAAAAGAAAAGGATTTTGGTGAATGATTGAAAAATGATGCAACTAATTTTAAATCAACCATTAAAAAACATCATTATTAGAAAAATTATTTTAGCACTTTTTATAGGTGCTTCTATCGCAAGTTGTAATGAATACAAAGGTTCAGAAAGTAATGCAGAATTGGCTGCTGATGCGAAAGAAGAAGTTGCGGTTTCTAATGCTGCAAATTTAGAAGTAGAAGGGAAGGTTTTTAATCGAATGCGTTGATCGAAATGAAAGTAAAAGATGCGATGAAAGATGCGGTTCAGATCGAAGAAAATGCGATTTCGTTGAATGGGTTTGTTTTGAATAGTGAAATGATTAATCAAATTTTAGATTCGGATATAAATGTATTATCCGAAAACATAATATGACAATACTATTTTTCTCTAAATTGCCTATTTATAAGGTTTTATAGAATGTTAAAGTTTCAATTTAAAGTACTCTAACGCATTGAAATCCTTGATTTGTTGTACCAATTGTTGTACCTTAGAATCACGTTACATTCGTTTGCATCAGCAAGTTACAAAAAAAAATTCACTTGATTGCATTCGTTTATAAAAATAGATTTTTAACTAATAATACCCGTTGTGCATTTTG
>NZ_DLOC01000056.1:0-21404 GCF_002478465.1 Empedobacter sp. UBA7494 | reverse complement strand
ACACTTAAATCGAAATATTAATAATCTAAAAACTCAAATTATTTAAAATGCACAACGGGTATTTAACTATTTCTATGTATCTATGTGGTGATTTTTTAAAAAGTTTAATCAAGTTAAATATTATGAAGGATAAATTTCGACAATTAATTTGATAAAATCTCACTATTTTCATCGATTGTGATTTATAGATTTTGAGTTAAATTTGAGTATGAAATTTTTATTTAGATTTTTAATACTGTTTATGATAATTAGTTTGGTTGGATGTACTTCTGAAACCAAAAAATCACCAATTGATTTTTATTATTGGCGAAGTAATTATTCGGTGAATGAAACAGAGAAAAAAGCGGTTGATTCACTAAAAGTGGAAAATATTTATGTTCGTTTTTTTGATGTGGATAAAAAGTTGAATAAAATTTCTCCAGTTGGAATTATTCAGAATTTTGATGCAACGAAGCTCAATGTCAATTATATTCCGACGGTTTTTATTACCAATCAAACTTTTCTGAATACATCCAAAGATCAAGTCAAAATTTTAGCAAAAGATATCTATAATTTTTTGAGTGAAACGGCTGAAAGAGGAAATCTGAAAAACTTCAATGAAATTCAGATAGATTGTGATTGGACAAAATCTACGAGCGAAAATTATTTTATGTTTTTGTCGGAATTGAAACATATTTCGGGCAAAAAACTTTCGGCAACTTTGCGTTTGCATCAAGTTAAATTTAAAGAACAAGAAGGAGTTCCGCCTTTGGATAAAATGGTTTTGATGTGTTATGCAACCGAAAATCCAACCGATCAATCTGAAAATAATTCGATTTTAGATTTGAAAATAGCAAAAGATTATTTGAAGTATTTAAACGATTATCCAATCAAATTAGATGTTGCTTTGCCAATTTATTCGTGGGCAATTTTGACAAATCATCAAGGAAAAATAAAATTAATCAATTCTTTTTCGGAGCAAGATTTGATAGGAAAACCTGTAAAGAAAATCAGAAATGGATTTTATGAAGTGGAAGATGATTTTTTTGTTCGAAATTTTTATGTGAGTAAAGGTTTTACAATAAAAGTTGAAAGGATTTCTCCCGAATTATTAGTTGAAACAAAATCATTTATCGATACAAAATTATCTTACAATTATCGCTTGATTTATTATCATTTAGACTCAAAATTTTTGAAAACAATACCAACACAATTATGAAAAAAATAGTACTTACTTTATGCTTAACTTTTGGTTTAACCAAAGTATTTGCGTGTGCTGATGGAGGTGGAGAAGATTATTATTACTACAATCTTTTTTCGCAAACTTTAAGCGAAGCGCCGCAATATCAGCCATTTTTGATGACGTTGGATAATCCATATTATACGATGGATGCAAATCAAAAGAATGAGAATATTTTGGATTGGCAAAAAACGTTAGGAATTAGCTATCAGCAAGCGTTTGAGTTGGTTTTTAAAGTATCGAAACAAGAAATTGATTTGATGGTAAAGAATGGAAAATCGTCCAATACGAACTATAATTTTGCGACAACAGATTGGGTAAAAAAGAATAAGCAAAGTTTACTTTACTTGTCGTATGCCAAGTATTTAGAGCCTTATATGGCTTTTTATTATATCGATAATGGAGAATGGTCGTATGTAGATCGTCCTGAAAAAAATGTCAATAATCTAAACTATAGAAAAGTTCTTGAGGTTCTAAAGAAAAGTTGGAATGCAGAAACGGACAAAGAATTAAAAGTTCGTTACGGTTATCAATTGGTGCGTTTTGCGCATTATTTCCACGAATATAAAGACGCTATCAATTATTTTAATATGTATGTGGCGTCGCAAGGACTCAAAAATTCGATGTATTATTATGCGTTAGATCAAAAAGGTGGAGCGGAGCGTGCACTTGGAAATTATATTCAGGCGAATTATGACTTTTTCGAAGTTTTTTCTCATTCGAATGATCGAAAAATGAGTGCTTATCAATCGATGCGCGTGACAGAAGATTTGAATTATGAGAAAATGTTAGCCAATGCCAAAACGATTCAAGAAAAAAATGATTTGTATTTATTGATTGGTTATAATGATTTTTCGAATCCGTTAGCTCCTGCGAAAAAAATTATTGCGAATGATGTAAATGCGCCACAAGCGAGAATTTTATTTGCACGTTCTATTAATTTAATTGAACGCGAATATTTGCAACAAAATCCTGAAGATTATTATTGGAATTCTTCTCAAGAACGAAAAAAATATACAGATTTATATTTACCTGTAAAAACAAATGGCAATTATTACAGTAACCCCGAAGATTCAAAAGATGAAGTTCAGATTAATGAATTGATTGCTCTGGCAAAATCACAAGCGATAAAAGCTGACGACAAAGAATATTGGAAATTATCGGTGGCATATTTGAATTTATTGAACAAAAATTTTGCGGAAACAAAAACGTATTTAACCAAAGTAAATTCAACTTCGAAAGAATTTCAACAACAGAAAAAAGTGATTGAAATTTTATTAGAAATTTTCGAACAAAAGAAAATTACAGATAGTTTTGAGAATCAATTGATGCAAAAATATGCGTCGATTTTGAATTATGAATATCCAAAATTACCAGAAGATGTCTATGGTTATTCGGATGAAGATGATCAAAAAATGAACTTGAAAAATGTGATTTTAGATGTTTTAGCAAATCGATATTTTTTGCAAGGTGACAAAGGAAAAGCATTTTTGATTCATAATGAAATTACACAATTAGGTTCAAATCCAGATTGGGCGATTATCAATGATTTAGATAAATTGGATAAAAAATCGAATAAAACAGCTTTCGAAAAATATTTGATTAATGCAAAAGTAAAATCGAGTTCATGGGATTGGAGAACAAAAAAATCAAAAGAAATTCAGTTTAAATTATCAGATTATTTAGCCGATTTCAAAGGAACATTGTATTTAGGCGAAATGAAATTTGATTTGGCGAAAAAAGAATTTGAGAAGATTGATCAAAAATATCACACGTCAGAAAGTGCTTATTTTGTTTATGATTACGATTATACAACAGAAAAAGAAAGCAAAACTTGGGTAGAAAATCAGTTTGATGGTTATCATAATATTCCGAATAAAATCTTTGGATATAATAAGATTGAATGTTTTAATTGTGACGAAAATCAAGTGATCGCAACTCCTTATTTGAATGAATTTAAATTTATCAAACCAAAAATGTCAAAATTAGAATTGACAAATGCGATGATTGAATTGAATAAAATAGCAAAGAAGAATACCGAAGAAGCTGCAAAAGCGAATTATTTGTTGGGAAATTTCTTCTACAATACGACGACTTTGGGTTATTATCGTTATTTGTTGACATTTGATCGAAACAATGATAATGGACCAAAATTTAATAATTATGGTGATCAATATGAAGCAACAAGCAACTTCTTTTACAAAAGTTTTGGTTGGGGAGGAAATTACGTAGATAATTTTACGCCTTCAGAAAATTATTTGAAAAAAGCATTTGATTCGACAAAAGACAAAGAAATGAAAGCGCAAATATTGTTTGCATTGTCGAAGAATGAACAAGGAAGATTTTATAATGCAAAAGATCCTGTGTTGAAACGTTTGTACGAAAATCAATATGATAACGAAGATAAAATTTTAGCGTTCAAAGTGGCAAATTATCGTTCTAATTTTAAAAATTTGAAACAATATTCGGACACGAAAACCTATCAAGAAATCAAATCAAATTGTAAATATTTCGATTATTACACGAATAACTTTTAATAATTAAAACGCTTCTAATTTTAGGAGCGTTTTTTGTTATGTGATTTTTGACTAAAATAGATTATTATGAAATGTTTTGTAACTCAAAAACCAATTAATCGCTACGAAGCTGTAAAAGGAAAAGAAATTCAGCAAGAAATTTTTAAATTGATTGAGCAAGATTATCCAGCAATTACCGAAGAAGATTATGTTTCTATAAAAGTATTGAACAAATATCGTCGTCAATTTTTTGCAAATTTGATTTCGCAAGAAAAAGGTGAAATGGAAAAATTGGATCAAGATGTTGTAGAAGCAATTCGTGATAATTCTATTCTTTCCGAAAATATAAAAGAAAATACATCAAAGCCATTGACAACAGGCGATAGAATCGCAGATAAAGTAGCATCTTTTGGGGGAAGTTGGACATTTATTATTTCGTTTTTTATTTTCTTATTGGTTTGGATGTTTCTTAATTTTTGGATGTTGCACAACAAAGGTTTTGATCCCTATCCATTTATTTTACTCAATTTGATTTTGTCTTGTTTAGCAGCAATACAAGCACCAATTATTATGATGAGTCAAAATCGTCAAGAAGATAAAGATCGTGATAGAGCCGAACATGATTATAAGATTAACTTGAAAGCTGAATTGGAAATAAAATTATTGAGCGAAAAAATAGATCATTTATTGGTTCATCAGAATAAGAAATTATTAGAAATACAGGAAATGCAGATTCAATATTTAGAAAATATCGAAAATCAAATTCTTCATACAAAAGATAAAAAAGAAAATAAAAAGGAAGAATAATGGATGATTTTATGTCTAAAGTGATAAAAGACTTAATTATCTGAACTGAAACATTTCCATTTATTTTTCTTAAATTTGAACTTTGAAAAGTATAAACAAACAAAATAATCAAAATGTCAAAATCATTTGCTCAAATTCCTCACGCTGTTAACGAAGAGGTAAAATCATATGCTCCTGGAACGCCAGAGCGTGCGCAATTATTAGACGCATACAAAAAAATGTTTAACGAGGTAACAGAAGTTCCTCAATACATTGGTTCTGAAGAAATTTTTTCAGGAAATAAAAAAGAAATTCGTCCTCCACATGACCACCAAAAAGTTGTTGGTTATTTCCACGAAGGAACACAAGATGATGTAAGAAAAGCGATTGATACAGCTTTAGCTGCAAAAGAAGCTTGGGTTGCAATGCCTTGGGAAGATAGAGCGGCAATTTTCTTGAAAGCTGCAGATTTGATTGCTGGTCCTTACCGTGCAAAAATAAATGCTGCAACAATGATTGGTCAATCTAAAAATGCAATGCAAGCAGAAATTGATTCAGCTTGTGAGTTGATTGACTTTTTACGTTTCAATGTACAATACATGACAGAAATTTATGCAGATCAACCAATTTCTTCTCCTGGAATTTGGAATCGTGTAGATTATCGTCCATTAGAAGGATTTACTTTCGCAATTACTCCATTCAACTTTACTGCAATTGCTGGTAACTTACCATCTTGTATGGCTTTGATGGGGAACGTTGTAGTTTGGAAACCTTCTGATAAACAAACTTTAGCTGCTAAAGTAACAATGGAAGTGTTCAAAAAAGCTGGTTTACCAGATGGTGTAATCAACATGATCTTAACTGATGGAGCAGAAACTGCAAAAACAGTTTTAGAACACAAAGATTTCGCAGGTTTACACTTCACAGGTTCTACAAAAGTTTTCAATACTTTATGGAAACAAATTGGAGATAACATCAACAATTACAGAACTTATCCACGTATCGTAGGAGAAACAGGAGGAAAAGATTTCGTAATGGTTCACAAATCAGCTTGTCCAACAGAAGTTGCTGTAGGTTTAGTTCGTGGAGCATTTGAATACCAAGGACAAAAATGTTCTGCTGCTTCTCGTGCTTATATTCCATCTAACTTATGGAACGAAGTTGAGAAACAAATGAAAGAAATGTTAGCAACTGTTAGATTAGGATCTCCAGAGGATTTCTCTAATTTCATGACAGCGGTTATCGATAAAAACTCTTTCGAAAAATCTAAAGCATATATCGATCGTGCACAAGCATCTTCTGAAGCTGAAGTTGTAATAGGTGGTACTTATGATGATTCAGTTGGGTATTTTGTTCAACCAACAGTTATCAAAGCAACGAATCCTAAATATGAATCAATGGTAGAAGAAATCTTCGGGCCTGTATTATCAGTTTATGTTTATGATGAAAATGAATTTGAAGCAACTTTAAAATTAGTTGACGAAACTTCTGCTTACGCATTAACAGGATCAATCTTCGCGAAAGATCGTGCTGCTGTAGAATTAGCTGCTAAAGCATTGAAAAATGCTTGTGGAAATTTCTACATCAACGATAAACCAACAGGAGCAGTTGTAGGACAACAACCATTTGGTGGAGCACGTGCTTCTGGTACAAATGATAAAGCAGGTTCTGCAATGAACTTGTTACGTTGGACTTCTGTTCAAACAATTAAAGAAACATTTGTTCCTGCTAAAGATTACAAATACCCATTCTTAGAAAAATAATATTTTCGAGATATAAAATTAGAATAAGCCTTACATTTGTAGGGCTTATTTTTTTGGTATGAATGATAATTCGGAAAAAGCAATCAAAGCTTCAATTTTTAGTATTGTAGGAAACGCTTCTTTGGCTGGAATTAAGTTTTTGGCTGGTTATTTTGGGAATTCTTACGCACTTATTGCAGATGCAATCGAGTCTTCGGCAGATGTTTTTTCTTCTATATTTGTTTTCTTTGGACTAAAGTATTCTGCAAAACCTGCAGATGAAAATCATCCTTACGGACACGGAAAAGCAGAAGCGTTAATCACATTTTTAGTGGTTACTTTCCTTATTGTTTCTGCGATTATCATTGCAAAAGAAAGTATTACCAATATTATTACACCGCATCATCAACCCAAACCATTTACATTGTTAGTTCTTGGAGGAATTATTTTATTCAAAGAGTTATCCTTTCAGTATGTGATGCGAAAAAGTGTTGAGACCAATAGTTCTTCTCTAAAAGCAGATGCTTGGCATCATCGTTCGGATGCAATTACATCGTTAATGGCGTTTATCGGAATTTCGATTTCGTTGGTAATGGGACCAGGTTGGGAGGCAGCAGATGATGTTGCTGCGCTTTTTGCTTCAAGTTTTATTTTATATAATGCATACAAAATCCTTCGACCTGCGTTAGGAGAAATTATGGATGAGCAATTGTACGAAAATGAAATTGAACAAATCAGAGAAATCGCTTCACATGTTCCTGGTGTTATGGCGACTGAAAAATGTAATGTACGTAAAAATGGAATGAATTATTATGTGGATTTACATGCAATAGTCGATGGAACGATTTCGGTGGTGGAAGGACATAAAATTAGTCATGATCTGAAAGATGCTGTACAAGCCAAAATGCCACAAGTAAAAGATGTATTAGTGCATATAGAGCCTACTTTTGTTTCGGTTCGAGAATATTTTCGAACAAATCACATCGAAGATAAGAGAGTGGAAGAGTAAAATTTTATCTTATGAAATATTTTGGAATTTGCATTGTTTTGTTTTCATTTTTCTGTTGTAATCCATCAGTTTCAGAGAATAATGCTGTAAGTGAAACAAATTATGGTAAGATTGATGATTCTGATTTAAAATTCAAATTTGGAGATATTATTTTGTTTGAGGATAATATTAAAGCGGTTGTGATTGATATTTTTAAAGAGGATAATATAATTTTCTACGGAATATCTTTTATGATGAATGATAATATTTTTGGAAGAAGAATTCCAGAAGGTTTTGAAGGTAATTGCATTGATTTAATCGATATTTTATATGTAAATGAGAATTATTTCACAAACAAAAAAGTTTCTGTAATAAAACATGAAGATTTAAATTTTAAGAAAATTGGAATAGGAGCTTATGGTTACATTAAAAGTTATGAAGAAATTCTAAGTGATTATAAAAAGGGAATCGAAATTCGAAAATTAGAACAAACTCCTTGTACAAATTTGACTGAATTGAAACCTATTTATGAGCAATATTTTGATATAAATCAATTTAAATAAAAAAAGAGAAGCAATTGCTTCTCTTTTTGATTTTTCCCTTCGTTTAAAAATCATAATATATAATAAAAGGTCGAGTTAGAATAGTTTGAAACCAATACCTGTACTGATTAACCAAGGATTAAGATCAACATCTGCTGGTACATAAACTTGTTGATCCAAAGCTGCACCAACTGTAACATCTGTATTCAAGTATAATTTTTTGACATCTACGTTCCAATACAATTTATCATTGATTTTGTAATCAAATCCGAATTGAAATCCGAAACCTACATTGTTTTTGTAATCTACACTTGTTACAGCTGCGTTTCTACCTTTTCCTTGCCCTTGATCGTAGAAAATTGTATAATTAATTCCTGCACCAACATAAGGTTTTAGGTTTTTGGTTGGATATAAATGATATTGTACATTAAGAGTTGGAGGCAACAACATTACGCGTCCCAAATCTAAATTTCCTAATGCAGTATTTACCGCAACAACTTCGTGTTTAGATGTTCCTAAAATTAATTCGGCTGCGATATTTTTTGTAATATAATAAGTAAAGTCGATTTCTGGAATAAGATTGTTTGTAACTGCTACATTTCCACCTATTGCTTCTATTTTAGCATCTTCCATAGGAACTACACCAGTTGCTCTTACACGCATATGTAATTCGCCAGTCTCTTGTCCAAATGAAATTGCTGATGTAAAAATTGCTCCTAATATTAATAGTCCTTTTTTCATAATGTTTATTTTATTTTTCGAAACAAAACTCGGATTAATTTATCCGAATTAAAATGTCAAATATCATTTCCGAAAATGACTTTAAACATTTGTTTTTTTTAAAGATATTATTAACTTAAACACGCTGATAGTCAATTATTTTTAATGAGTAAAAATAATCGTAAAAGAAAAACTTTTCACTTAATAGAAATTTATTACTTTTGGAGGAAAGTCATAAAAAAACAAAAAAACTCAAAAAAATGGATTTCTTAGAAAATGAAAATTTATCATTAATCGCGCAATCGGCAAGAGATTTTGCAAAACAATACATTCAACCGAATATAATGGAGTGGGATGAAGCTCAAACTTTTCCAGTTGAAGTTTTCAAAGAACTTGGAAAAATGGGCTTCATGGGAATCGTTGTTCCAGAAGAATATGGTGGAAGTGGTTTATCATATGATGAATATGTATCAATTGTAGATGAAATTTCACAAGTTGATCCTTCTATCGGTTTGTCTGTAGCGGCACATAATTCACTTTGTACAAATCATATTTTAGAATTCGGTAACGAAGAACAAAAACAACGTTGGTTACCAAAATTAGCAACAGCAGAATGGATTGGTGCTTGGGGATTAACAGAGCACAACACAGGATCTGATGCTGGAGGAATGTCTACAACAGCTGTAAAATATGGTGATGAATGGGTGATTAATGGAGCAAAAAACTTTATTACACATGCAATTTCTGGTGATGTTGCGGTTGTGATGACAAGAACAGGAGAGAAAGGAGCTAAAAATAACGCGACAGCTTTTGTAATAGAAAAAGGAACGCCAGGTTTTACATCGGGTAAAAAAGAAAATAAATTAGGAATGCGTGCTTCGGAAACGGCAGAGTTAATCTTCGATAACGTACGTGTTTCGGATGCAAATCGTTTAGGAAATGTTGGTGATGGTTTCAAGCAAGCACTTAAGATTTTAGATGGTGGTCGTATCTCGATCGCAGCTTTATCTTTAGGAATTGCGAAAGGAGCTTATAAAGCAGCATTGAAATATGCACAAGAGCGTCATCAATTTGGAACTGCAATTGCAAATTTCCAAGCAATTAACTTTAAATTGGCTGAAATGATTACAGAAATCGAAGCTTCAGAATTATTAATTCGTAAAGCGTCTTATTTAAAAAATCATAAAAAACCAATGACGACAGAAGGTGCAATGGCAAAATATTATGCATCTGAAGCCTGTGTTAAAATCTCGAATGAAGCAGTACAAATATTTGGTGGATACGGATATACAAAAGATTTCCCAGTAGAGAAATTCTACCGTGATTCTAAGTTGTGTACAATCGGTGAAGGAACAACTGAGATCCAAAAATTAGTGATTGGAAGAAATATTTTGAAAGATTAATACAAAACGATTTGTTTAATTACTAAAGAGTTGTATATTTGCCATCTCAAAAAGAAATAGATAAAATTATGTTGATTATACCAGTAAAAGACGGAGAGTCAATCGAAAGAGCTCTAAAAAAATACAAAAGAAAATTTGATAAAACAGGTGTTGTACGTCAGTTAAGAGCACGTCAACAATTTACAAAACCTTCTGTTACAAATAGAATTAAGATGAGTAGAGCAATCTACAAACAAGCCTTAATCGAAAAGGAGGAAGCATAAATTGGCGTTTTAAACGATATAAAGAAATTAATTTCTGTTGACCTATTTATTAAAGTTGTAACTTTGATGAATAGGTTTTTTTATGGAATTTATTCAACTATTCTTAGATTATTTAGCGCTCGAGAAGAAATATTCTACGCTAACAATTACCAGCTACAAAAGAGATTTGGACGATTTTGTTGAGTTCTATCAACAAGAAGAAAATTCGTCGGAAATACAACTTGCAACAAAAAATCATATTCGTGCATTTGTGATGCATTTATCAGAATTAGAAAAGTCTGAGAAAACAGTTAATCGCAAATTAAGCGCTTTACGAACGTTTTATAAATATTTGGTCAAAGAAAATCATCTTTCCATTAATCCAATCGAGCAAATTCATTCACTTAAACAAAATAAACAAGTTTTAGTGCCTTTTACAGAAGCAGAATTGAATGATTTGTTGAATAATGATGAGTTTTTTCCAGACACATTTGAAGGTTTACGTGATCGATTAATGATTGATGTAATGTATCAAACAGGAATTCGACGTGCAGAATTAATTGGTTTGAAAGAAAATGATATCGATCCGAATACACTTTCTATAAAAGTTCTTGGAAAAAGAAATAAAGAACGCATAATTCCTATTTCTACCTTTTTGTTAGACGATTTAACGAATTATAACACCAGAAAACATAATGAAATTACCTTACAATGTACGAATGTTTTTGTAACAGAAAAAGGAAAACCTTTGTACGATAATCTTGTTTATTCGAAAGTAAAATACTATCTTAGTCTTATAAGTGTAAAACATAAAAAAAGTCCTCATATGTTGAGGCATTCATTTGCGACCCATATGTTAGATTCCGGAGCAGATCTGAATGCGGTAAAAGATATCTTAGGGCATTCAAGTTTGTCATCGACTCAAATTTACACACATGGGAGTATAGAAAATTTAAAAAAAGTGTTTAACAAAGCTCACCCACGTGAGAACAAAAAAGAGTAATTATGACAATTAACTTTCAAGCAGTAAACTTCAATACTAAACCAGGTTTAGAGGAGTATTTAGAAAAAAAATTAGAGAAATTAGAAACTTTGTCAGACAAAATCATTGCAGCAAACGTTTCATTCAAACTAGAAAATACTGCAGAAAAAAATAACAAGACAGTAGATATTAAGTTGGAGGTGCCGGGTGATGATATCGTTGTAAGTAAAACTGGACAGTCTTTTGAGGAATGTATTGATTTGTCGGTAGATACATTAAAAAAATTAATTATCAGAAAAAAAGAAAAAGTTAGCGATAGATAAAATTTGAAAAATTGACCGAAAAAAAAATCCTAAAAATTTGGTTAATTCAAAAAACAACGTAAATTTGCAGTCCGTTAAACAAACATATTTAACGGACTGTTCTTTTAAATATCACTTTTAAAAACAAAAATGCCGATGTAGCTCAGCTGGCTAGAGCAGCTGATTTGTAATCAGCAGGTCGTGGGTTCGAGTCCCTCTATCGGCTCAAAGTTTTTAGAAAAACAAAAAAAAAGTAAGGCGGGGAGATACTCAAGCGGCCAACGAGGACGGACTGTAAATCCGTTGGGTAACCTTCGCAGGTTCGAATCCTGCTCTCCCCACAAACTTAATTTTTAATTTTTTTTGTGGTTTAGGATTTAATCTTTAAATTTGCAAAGCTTTTTAGAGGTGAATGCGGGAATAGCTCAATTGGTAGAGCGTCAGCCTTCCAAGCTGAATGTTGCGGGTTCGAGTCCCGTTTCCCGCTCAAATTCTGGTTCGTCCAGTATAGTTAATCTTTTAAGTAGTTGTTGAAACTCATTTAAACCAAGGTTAACGCGAGTCAAAAATTAATATCTTTATATAAATCAAAAAGTGTATTTTTACACTTGAAAATAATTTAAAGTTATTTTTTTAATTTAAGTATAACAATAGAAATTAATAAAAAGTAAAATGGCAAAGGAAACTTTCAACCGTAATAAGCCGCACTTAAATATTGGTACTATTGGTCACGTTGACCACGGTAAAACAACTTTGACTGCAGCGATTACTAAAGTATTAGCTGATGCTGGTTATTCAGAAGCAAAAGCTTTCGATCAAATCGATAATGCTCCAGAAGAAAAAGAGCGTGGTATTACAATTAATACATCTCACGTAGAGTATGAAACTGCTAACCGTCACTACGCACACGTTGACTGTCCAGGTCACGCGGATTACGTAAAAAACATGGTTACAGGAGCTGCTCAAATGGATGGTGGTATCTTAGTAGTAGCTGCTACTGATGGTCCAATGCCTCAAACTCGTGAGCACATCTTATTATGTCGCCAAGTAAACGTTCCTCGTATCGTTGTTTTCTTAAACAAAGTTGATATGGTTGACGATGCTGAGTTATTAGAGTTAGTAGAAATGGAAGTAAGAGATTTATTATCTTCTTACGAATATGACGGAGATAACACTCCAGTTATCCAAGGATCTGCTTTAGGTGCATTAAACGGTGAGCCTCAATGGGTTGAAACTGTATTGAACTTAATGAACAATGTTGATGAGTGGATTGAGCAACCAGTTCGTGATCACAATAAACCGTTCTTAATGCCAGTAGAGGATGTATTCTCTATTACAGGTCGTGGTACTGTTGCTACAGGACGTATCGAGGCTGGTGTAATTAACTCTGGGGATCCAGTTGACATCGTTGGTATGGGAGAAGAAAAATTAACTTCTACTGTAACAGGTGTTGAAATGTTCCGTAAAATCTTAGATAGAGGTGAAGCTGGTGATAACGTAGGTTTATTATTACGTGGTGTTGATAAAACTGACATCCGTCGTGGTATGGTTATCGCAAAACAAGGATCTGTTAAACCACACAAAAAATTCAAAGCTGAGGTTTATATCTTAACTAAAGAAGAAGGTGGTCGTCACACTCCATTCCACAACCGTTACCGTCCACAGTTCTACGTACGTACAACTGACGTAACAGGGGAAATCAACTTACCAGAAGGAGTTGAGATGGTTTTACCAGGAGATAACTTAACTATTACAGTTGAATTATTACAACCAATCGCATTAAACGAAGGTTTACGTTTCGCAATCCGTGAAGGTGGACGTACAGTTGGTGCTGGTCAGGTAACTGAAATTTTAGACTAATTAGTCAAAATATAATATAGAAGATGTGGTAATCTTCAATGATTACCACTCTTTTTATCTACGGGCATAGTTCAATGGTAGAATAGCGGTCTCCAAAACCGTTGATCAGGGTTCGAATCCTTGTGCCCGTGCTAAATGAAAACGATATGAAAGTCGTACAATATTTTAAAGATTCCTTTGTAGAATTTAAAGATCATGTTACATGGCCATCATTCTCAGATCTACAAAGAGACACAATTATTGTTGCAATAGCTACAGTTTTGTTAGCTATATTTTTATATGCGGTAGATACATTATTCACACAAGTGCTTAACTTTATCTACGGCGCTTTTTAGTTTGTAAAATATCCCGTTTAGTAATTAGAATCATGAGTGAAAAGAAATGGTATGTAATCAAGACTGTAGCTGGACAAGAGCTGAAAGTTAAGGATTATATTGAAAGAGAAATTCAGTACCAAAATTTGAATGATTATGTAGGACAAATTGTTGTTCCTATGGAAAAAGTGATTCAAATCCGTAACGGTAAAAAATATCAAAAGGAAAAAGTACACTTTCCTGGTTACATCATGATAGAAGCCGAACTTGTAGGGGAAATTCCTCACATGGTAAAGAATACATCAGGTGTAATTAGCTTTTTGAGTGCAACGAAAGGAGGTGATCCTGTACCGATGAGACAATCGGAAGTTAACCGAATGTTAGGTAAAGTTGACGAATTAGCAGAAAACGTTGATACAAACTTAGGAATATCTTACATCGTAGGAGAAACTGTAAAAGTAATCGACGGACCATTCAATGGGTTCAACGGAACAGTTGAAAAAATCATTGAAGATAAACGTAAACTTGAAGTGATGGTTTTAATCTTCGGACGTAAAACACCACTAGAGTTAAGTTTTAACCAAGTTGAAAAGATTGCATAATCAATCTATCAACAAATTAAAAGTAGAAATTTAGGCTGCTTCCACATAACGCTTAATTTTAAGAATTAAAAAAATGGCAAAAAAAATTGAAAAAGTTGTAAAACTTCAAGTTAAAGGAGGACAAGCAAATCCTTCACCACCAGTAGGGCCAGCTTTAGGTGCTGCAGGTGTTAACATCATGGAGTTTTGTAAACAATTTAATGGACGTACACAAGAAAAACAAGGTGCAGTGTTACCAGTTGTTATTACTGTGTATCAAGACAAATCATTCGATTTCGTAATTAAAACTCCACCAGCTGCTATTCAGTTAATGGAAGCTGCGAAATTGAAAAAAGCTTCAGGTGTACCTAACCGTCAAAAAGTTGGTACTGTTACTTGGGATCAAGTTAGAGCTATTGCTGAAGACAAATTAGCGGACATGAACTGTTTTACTGTTGAATCTGCTATGAAAATGGTTGCTGGAACTGCACGTTCTATGGGTATAACTGTAAAAGGTGGGCAAGCTCCAGAATAATTAAAACATTTTAGGAAATGGCAAAGTTAACAAAAAGACAAAAAGAAGTATTAGCTAAAGTAGAAAAAAACAAACTTTACTCTATTGATGAAGCATCATCATTAGTAAAGGAAGTTAACTACGCTAAGTTTGATGCTTCTGTAGATATAGCAGTTCGTTTAGGTGTAGATCCTAAGAAAGCTAACCAAATGGTTCGTGGTGTAGTTTCATTACCACACGGAACAGGTAAAGATGTAAAAGTATTAGCATTAGTTACTCCA
Source organism: Empedobacter sp. UBA7494 (assembly GCF_002478465.1). Lineage (NCBI taxonomy): Bacteria > Pseudomonadati > Bacteroidota > Flavobacteriia > Flavobacteriales > Weeksellaceae > Empedobacter > Empedobacter sp. UBA7494. The sequence goes on along the minus strand of NZ_DLOC01000056.1, from coordinate 6,412 downwards.
GACAAAGAAGCAGAAGCTAAAGCAGCAGGTGCAGACTATGTAGGATTAGACGAATACTTACAAAAAATTAAAGAAGGTTGGACAGATGTTGACGTTATCGTTACTATGCCAGCAGTTATGGGTAAATTAGGGCCATTAGGACGTGTTTTAGGACCTCGTGGATTAATGCCTAACCCAAAATCAGGTACTGTAACTTTAGAAGTTGGTAAAGCTGTTTCTGAAGTGAAAGCAGGTAAAATCGACTTCAAAGTAGACCGTTACGGAATCATCCACGCTGCAGTTGGTAAAGTATCTTTCGATGCTGATAAAATTAAAGAAAATGCGAATGAATTAATTCAAACTTTAATTAAATTAAAACCAACAGCTGCTAAAGGAACATATGTAAAAAGCATCACGCTTTCTACAACTCAATCTGTAGGTGTATCAGTAGATCCAAAAAGTGTAAACGCTTAAAATTAGTAGATTATGGCAATGACAAAACAAGATAAAGCAAATATGATAGATGAATTGCAAGCTGTATTAGCAGAAGCAAAAATCATCTACTTAGCAGATATCGACGGATTAAACGCTGTTAATACTACTGAATTAAGAAGAGCTTGCTACAAAAGCAATGTATCTTTACGCGTAGTAAAAAACACTTTATTAAAGAAAGCTATGGAGCAAATCGAAGACAAAAACTTCGAAGAGCTTTACGGATCTTTAAAAGGAAATACAGCATTAATGACTGCTGAAGTTGGTAACGCACCAGCCAAAGTAATCGATACTTTCAGAAAAAAATCTGAAAAACCTATTTTAAAAGGAGCTTGGATTGAAGATAATACATTCGTAGGTGATGACAAATTACCACAATTAGTAGCATTGAAATCTCGCGAAGAATTAATCGCAGACATCATCATGTTACTTCAATCTCCAATCAAAACTGTTGTTTCTCAATTAGAGAACAAAGACGCTGCAAAAGCAGAAGAAGGAGCTTCAGAAGAATAAGACACACTCATATCAAATAAAAGTTTAAAAAACAAAAAGCATTAAAATGGCAGATTTAAAAAAATTAGCTGAAGAGTTAGTAAACTTAACAGTTTTAGAAGTTAATGAATTATCTACAATCTTAAAAGATGAGTACGGAATCGAACCAGCTGCTGCTGCTGTAGTTGTTGCTGCAGGTGGAGCAGGAGAAGCTGCTGAAGAGCAATCAGAATTCGACGTAATCTTAAAAGAAGCAGGTGCATCTAAATTAGCAGTTGTTAAATTAGTTAAAGAATTAACTGGTAAAGGATTAAAAGAAGCTAAAGATTTAGTAGATTCAACTCCAGCAACAGTTAAAGAAGCAGTTTCTAAAGATGAAGCTGAAGCTTTAAAGAAACAGCTAGAAGAAGCTGGTGCAGTAGTAGAATTGAAGTAATTTTTATTACTCAAAAATATAGGTTTGGACCTAACACAGGACGTGTTAGGTCTAAACCTTTTTACGCATAAAGTCATTATATAAACCAAAATTCATTCGAAATTGGCCACTAAAGCAACATTAAGCAACTCGACTGAGAAAAAAGAAAGATTGAACTTCTCTTCTGCAAAAGCAGTCGCTCAGTTCCCAGATTTCCTTGACATTCAGATCAAATCGTTTGAAGATTTTTTCCAGTTGGAAACAAGACCTGACCAACGAAAAAATGAAGGTCTTTACCGAACATTTGCTGAGAATTTTCCAATTACGGATACTCGCAATCAGTTTGTTTTAGAATTCTTAGATTATTTCGTAGATCCACCACGTTACACAATTGATGAGTGTATCGAAAGAGGATTAACGTACAGCGTACCATTGAAAGCTCGTCTTAAATTGTACTGTACAGACGAAGAACACGAAGATTTCGAAACTGTAGTGCAAGACGTATACTTAGGAACAATTCCTTATATGTCTCCTTCAGGATCATTCATTATTAATGGTGCAGAGCGTGTTATTGTATCTCAATTACACCGTTCTCCTGGGGTATTCTTCGGACAATCTTTCCACGCGAATGGTACAAAATTGTACTCATCTCGTATCATTCCTTTCAAAGGATCTTGGATTGAGTTCGCAACAGACATCAACAGCGTAATGTACGCTTACATCGATCGTAAGAAAAAGTTACCATTAACTACTTTATTACGTGCTATCGGATACGAAAGAGATAAAGATATCTTAGAAATTTTCGATTTAGCAGAAGAAGTAAAAGTTAATAAAGCTAATTTAAAGAAAGTTGTAGGTCGTAAACTTGCTGCACGTGTATTAAATACATGGCACGAGGATTTCGTAGATGAAGATACAGGAGAAGTTGTATCTATCGAGCGTAATGAAATTATCTTAGACCGTGAGACAATCTTAGAGAAAGATCACATCGATCAAATCGTAGATTCTGGTGTAAAGACGATCTTATTACACAAAGAAGATATCAATTCTGCTGATTATGGAATTATCCATAATACTTTACAAAAAGACCCTACTAATACTGAAAAAGAGGCAGTAGAGTATATCTATAGACAATTACGTAACGCTGAGCCACCAGATGAGGAAACAGCAAGAGGAATTATTGACAAATTATTCTTCTCTGATCAACGTTATTCATTAGGTGAAGTAGGTCGTTACAGATTAAATAAAAAATTAGGCTTAAGCATTAGCGAGGACGTACAAGTATTGACTCGTGAAGATATCATTTCGATTATTAAATATTTAATCGAATTAATCAACTCTAAAGCAGAGGTGGATGATATCGACCACTTATCTAACCGTCGTGTAAGAACGGTAGGTGAGCAAATGGCTAGCCAATTTGGAGTAGGTTTAGCTCGTATGGCTAGAACTATCCGTGAAAGAATGAATGTTCGTGACAACGAGGTGTTTACACCAATCGATTTGATTAATGCTAAAACATTATCATCTGTTATCAATTCATTCTTCGGAACGAACCAGTTATCTCAATTCATGGACCAAACAAATCCATTATCAGAGATTACACACAAACGTCGTTTATCAGCATTAGGACCTGGAGGTTTATCAAGAGAAAGAGCGGGATTCGAGGTACGTGACGTACACCACACTCATTACGGACGTTTATGTCCAATTGAAACTCCTGAGGGACCAAACATTGGTTTGATTTCGTCATTATGTGTATTCGCTAAAGTTAATAACTTAGGGTTCATCGAAACACCATACAGAAAAGTAGAAGATGGAAAAGTGGACGTCGAATCAGCACCAATCTATTTAACTGCGGAAGAGGAGGAATCAAAAGTAATTGCTCAAGCCAATATCGACATGACAGACGATGGTACTATTGCTACTGAACGTGTAACTGCTCGTGAAGATGGGGATTTCCCTGTTGTAACACCAGCAGAAGTTGATTTAATCGACGTTGCACCTAACCAGATTGCTTCTATCTCAGCATCATTAATTCCTTTCTTGGAGCATGATGACGCCAACCGTGCGTTAATGGGATCGAACATGATGCGTCAGGCAGTTCCATTATTAAAACCTCAAGCACCAATTGTAGGTACTGGATTAGAAAAACAAGTTGCAAAAGATTCAAGAATCTTAGTGAATGCAGAACGTGAAGGTACAGTAACTTATGTTGATGCTGACATTATAACAATTAAATATGATCGCTCAGAAGACGAAGAATTAGTAAGCTTCGATACTGCTGAGAAGACATATAATTTAACAAAATTCAGAAAAACGAATCAAGGAACTACAATTACGTTGAAACCAATTGTAAAAGTTGGTGATCGTGTACAGAAAGGACAAGTTTTATCTGAAGGTTATGCAACAGAAGGAGGAGAATTAGCAATTGGTCGTAACATGGTTGTTGCATTCATGCCTTGGCAAGGATACAACTTCGAGGATGCCATTGTAATCTCTGAGAAAGCTGTTCGTGAAGACTGGTTTACATCTATCCACATCGATGAGTATTCATTAGATGTACGTGATACAAAATTAGGTATGGAAGAATTAACTTCAGACATTCCTAACGTTTCGGAAGAGGCTACAAAAGACTTAGACGAAAACGGTATGATCCGTATTGGAGCAGAAGTAAAACCTGGTGATATCTTGATTGGTAAGATTACTCCAAAAGGAGAATCTGATCCAACTCCAGAAGAAAAATTATTACGTGCGATCTTTGGTGACAAAGCAGGTGATGTAAAAGATGCTTCTCTTAAAGCCTCTCCATCATTACGTGGTGTTGTTATCGACAAAAAATTATTCTCACGTAGTATTAAGGATAAACGTAAACGTTCTCAAGACAAAGCTATTATTGATAGTGTAGAAGCTGAGTACGACGTTAAATTCAACGAATTAAGAGAGATTTTATTAGAGAAATTATACGTTTTATTAAACGGAAAAACTTCTCAAGGTATTTACAACGACTTGAACGAAGAAGTAATCAAGAAAGGTGTAAAATACACACAAAAAATCTTATCTAATGTTGAAGATTTCTTAAATTTAACTGGAGCAGAATCTCTTTGGACAACAGACGAGGATAAGAACGAATTAGTAAAAGAATTGTTACATAATTACAAAATTAAGTACAATGATTTACAAGGAGCACTTAACCGCGAAAGATTTACAATCTCTGTTGGAGACGAGTTACCTGCAGGTATCGTTAAATTAGCAAAAATCTACATTGCGAAAAAACGTAAACTAAGAGTAGGGGATAAAATGGCAGGACGTCACGGTAACAAAGGTATTGTTGCACGTATCGTTCGCGACGAAGATATGCCTTTCTTAGAAGACGGAACGCCAGTAAATATCGTACTTAATCCACTTGGGGTACCATCTCGTATGAATATCGGTCAGATTTATGAAACGGTATTAGGATGGGCTGGACTTAAAATGGGTCAAAAATTTGCTACACCTATCTTCGATGGTGCTGAAATCGCTGATATCGATCGCATCACAGAAGAAGCAGGTATTCCAAAACACGGTACAACATATTTATATGACGGTAATACTGGAGAACGTTTTGATCAAAAAGCTACTGTAGGGGTGATTTACATGTTGAAATTAGGACACATGGTTGACGACAAAATGCACGCGCGTTCTATCGGACCATACTCATTAATTACTCAACAACCATTAGGAGGTAAAGCACAATTCGGTGGACAACGTTTCGGAGAGATGGAAGTTTGGGCACTGGAAGCATACGGTGCTGCTTACACCTTGCAAGAAATCTTGACCTACAAATCAGATGACGTGGTTGGTCGTGTGAAAACATACGAAGCGATCGTCAAAGGGGAACCAATTCCAAAACCAGGTGTACCAGAATCATTCCGCGTATTAGTAAAGGAATTGCAATCACTGGGTCTAGACATGCGTGTCCTAGATATCGATGATGCAGAGATCGAACTGCGTGATATGGATGATGACGATGATGATTTGATCACCGTTGATGCCTTAACAAAATTTGCGGAGCAACAAACAGCCCGTGAATTAGAACAAAAAGCACAAACAGAAGCTAAAAATGCCGCCGACGCGTTGAACCAACAAATCGAGACAGCAGAAGATCGCTTGCAATAATAGACGGCCCTCGCTATTTCCGCCACCTGCGGAAATAGCCCCCGTTCTATCGGATATGTCCATGAAATGAAATGGAGGGAACCTTTTTTGATCGATGTAAATAAATTCGAAAGTATGCAAATCGGTTTGGCTTCTCCTGAAAAAATCAGAAGCTGGTCTTATGGTGAAGTAAAAAAACCAGAAACCATTAACTACCGTACGTTAAAACCTGAACCCGAAGGGTTGTTTGACGAGCGTATTTTCGGTCCAACCAAAGACTGGGAATGTGCTTGCGGCAAATACAAACGGATCCGCTATAAAGGCATCGTTTGTGACCGTTGCGGCGTGGAAGTAACACGTTCAAAAGTGCGTCGTGAACGCATGGGACACATTGAATTAGCAGCACCAGTATCACACATTTGGTACTTCAAAGGAATTCCTTCACGGATGGGTCTTGTCTTAGACATGAGCCCACGTGCATTGGAAGAAATCATCTACTTTGCTTCATACGTAGTGATTGAACCAGGAAACACCAGCCTTGAGAAAAAACAACTATTGACTGAACGGGAATACCGTGAAAAACGTGACCAATACGGTCAAGAATTTTCAGCAGCGATGGGTGCCGAAGCCATCAAACAATTATTAGATGGCGTTGATCTTGAAGGCGAAGTTGCTGAATTAAAAGAAGAATTGAAAAACGCAACTGGTCAAAAACGGACCCGTGCGATCCGCCGTTTGGATATCTTAGAAGCATTCCGTGCTTCAGGAAACAAACCAAGCTGGATGGTCATGGACGTTATCCCAGTTATCCCGCCTGATTTGCGCCCAATGGTGCAATTAGAAGGTGGACGTTTTGCCACAAGTGACTTGAACGACTTGTATCGTCGTGTAATCAACCGT
>NZ_DLOC01000072.1:0-31654 GCF_002478465.1 Empedobacter sp. UBA7494 | reverse complement strand
TAAAACAACAAAACTCCATTTCTATAAATGGAGTTTTGTTGTTTTATTTTATTTTTTTTAATTCATCTAATTTGACTAGACACATAATACTAAATGTTGCAAACATGGTCAACGTAAGAATTGCTGCATTAATTATCATAAGCTTTGTTTTTGGGTTATTAATTTGAATTAAAGTTACTTCAAATCATTTCTTTCGAAAAGTATTTCATTAAGAAATATCGACTTAACTCTCTTATTTTTAATGAATAAACTTTAACCTCAAGGCATAAAAAAACCTCAATTGGGAACAACTGAGGCCTTTCTCTACTAAAACTTAAGTACCATGAAAACTCAACTAACTTATATAAAGACTAGTACTTACTCTAGAATCATCAAATGATATACCAAATTATATTTCAACATATTAAAAATAAAAAAGCAGTCAATAAATTGACTGCTTTAAATAATTTGTATTTAAAATATACTTAGAAAGTGTATTTATTTTCTTTGATTAACAAATCTGCAATTTCAGTTTTTAAGTTAACTACGTTTGGATATTCGTTGTAACGTGTAAATCTTCTTAAACCAGATAACATCATGCGTTGCTCATCTCCTTCTGTGAAAGAAACGATACCGCGAGTAGCTTCTGTTTTAATAATTTCTACCGATTTGAATAATTGTAATTGAACTAATTTTTCTGCATTCTTCGCCGCATCAGCACCTTTTACATTTGCAATTTTTTCTGCACGTAACATCGCCGATTCAACCATATAAATTTCTTGCATAATACGAGAAGCAGCAATAATCAACTGTTGGTGTTGCTCTAATTCTGCACCAAACTTTTGCAAAGCAGAACCCGCAACCATAAAGAACGATTTCTTAAGATTTGCAATGATTTCTTTTTCTTGCGCAAATAATTCTGAATAATCTGGAACATCAAACGATGGAATAGACATTAATTCGTTCGCCACATTCATTGCAGGAGACATTAAATCTAATTTTCCTTTGAATGCTCGTTTTACTAACATCGATACACATAATAAGGTATTGATTTCGTTAGTTCCTTCGTAAATTCTCGAAATACGCGCATCTCTCCAAGCTGCTTCCATTGGCATTTCTTTCGAATATCCCATTCCTCCATAAATCTGAATTCCTTGATCGGCAGAAATTTGAGTTGCATCAGAAATCCAAACTTTTAAGATAGAAGCTTCAATTGCATATTCTTCAATACCTTTTAATTCCGCTTCATTATGAGGCATTCCTTTTTCCATGTTATCTTCGATTGCATCTTGTACATCTTTCGCTGCTCGATACGCACCAGCTTCTGAAGTAAACGCAGAAACAGCCATATCAGCTAATTTCTCTTTGATTGCACCAAACGTATTGATTGACGTATTGAATTGTTTACGCTCTGAAGAATATTGTAACGAATAATCTAAAATACGACGTTGCGCATCTAAACACGCTGCTCCTAATTTGATACGACCAACATTCAATGCATTCATCGCAATTTTGAAACCTCCGTCTCTTTCTCCTAAAAGATTTTCTACTGGAACACGAACTTCATTAAAGAATACTTGACGCGTAGATGAAGAAACAATTCCTAATTTATCTTCTTCTTCTCCTAAAGAGAATCCAGTACCAGCTTTATCTTTTTCTACAATGAAACCTGTGATATTTTTATCATCATCAATACGTGCAAAAACAATGAATAAATCTGCAAAACCTGCATTTGTAATCCACATTTTTTGACCTGTGATGATATACTCTTTACCATCTTCTGATAAAACAGCTTTTGTTTTCCCAGAATTTGCATCAGAACCTGCTTCTGGCTCAGTTAAACAGTAAGATGCAAACCATTCTCCTGTTGCTAATTTTGGTAAATATTTTTGTTTTTGTTCTTCTGTTCCATATAATAAAATTGGCATTGTTCCAATTCCAGTATGCGCTCCAAAAGCTGTCGCTAACGAACCTGTTGCTCCAGAAATATAGTCGCACACTAACATTGTTGTAACGAATCCCATTCCCATTCCTCCATATTCTTCTGGAACAGAAATTCCTAATAAACCTAATTCACCGATTTTACGCATTAATTCTTCAATCAACGCATAATCTTTTTTCTCAATTTGGTGTTTTTTAGGCACTACTTCTTTATCAATAAACTCTTTTGCAGATTGCAAAATCATTTGTTGTTCTTCTGATAAATCTTCGTAAGTGAAAATATCATTGTAAGAGGCATCTTTGATTAAGTATTGACCTCCGATTAATCTATTTGGATTTGTAGACATATTTTTTGTTGTTTAGATATTAGATTTTATTTTAGATATTCGAAAATTGAAGCTGCTCCTTGTCCTGTACCAACACACATGGTTACCATTCCATACTTCGCTTTACGCGCTTCCATTTCATGTAACAATTGCACGGTTAATTTCGTACCCGAACATCCAAGTGGATGCCCTAAAGCAATTGCACCTCCGTTTACATTGACGATATCAGGATTAAGATTCAACTCGCGCATAATTGCAACTGATTGAGAAGCGAAAGCTTCATTCAATTCGATTAACTGAATATCTTCTAATTTCATTCCTGCTTGTTCTAACGCTTTTGGAATTGCAAATAAAGGTCCCATTCCCATAATACGAGGTGCTAAACCTACCGTAGAATATGCAACTAAGCGTGCAACTGGCTCAAGACCTAATTCTTTCACCATATCTTCTGACATTACCATAACGAAAGCTGCTCCGTCCGACATTTGAGAAGAGTTACCTGCTGTAACTGAACCTCCTTGCGCAAAAACAGGACGTAATTTTGCTAAACCTTCGATAGATGTATCCGCACGTGGACCTTCGTCTACTTTGAAATCTATTTTCTTTGTTTGAACTTTTTCTTTATCATCTAAGAAATTAAATTCAACATCAATCGGAACGATTTGAGATGCAAATTTTCCTTCAGCATTTGCTTTTAATGCTTTTTGATGCGAATTGAATGCAAATAAATCTTGATCCTCACGAGACACTTTAAATTCTTTTGCAACTTCTTCCGCTGTTAATCCCATTCCCCAATAATAATCTGGATGATCTTTCGCTAAATCTGTTTCTGGAATTGGTTTGTAACCTCCCATCGGGATATACGACATCGATTCTGCACCACCAGCAATGATACATTCTGCCATTCCTGTTCTAATTTTAGCAGCCGCCAAAGCAATTGCTTCTGATCCTGAAGCACAATAACGATTTACTGTAACACCTGGAACTTTGTCTGTGTCTAATCCCATTAATGAGATAAGACGTGCCATATTCAATCCTTGTTCTGCCTCTGGCATTGCACATCCAACGATTAGATCGTCGATACGTGTTGGATCTAAAGTTGGATAATCTTGCATTAAGCGCTTGATTACTGTAGCTGCCATTTCATCTGGACGTGTAAAACGCAATGTTCCTTTTGGCGCTTTTCCTACAGCTGTTCTATATCCTGTAACTATATATGCTTGTTTCATTTTATTAAAAAATTTAGATGTTAGACATTAGATGTTAGATATTAGATTTTAATTTTTGTTGAAATACATAATTCATTTTTTGAATTTCATTTAATAATAAAATAATGTGCTCTACTTTATCTTTTTTCAATAATTGCAGTTCTATCCCTAAAATTAATTGAGTCATTAATTCATAAGAAGAACCATTTGCTATAGATAAAAAATGAATGAATTCTTTATTCGAGTTTCTTCCTGCCCCCTCCGCAATATTAGAAGGAATTGAAATTGTTGCTCTCTTGATTTGACTTATCAAACCAAATTTTTCATCTCGAGGTAATTCTAAACAAATCAAGTAAACTTGTTTCGTCAACTCAATCGCTTTTTTCCAAATTATTAAATCCTCAAGCTTATGCATCTCAATACTAATATCTAAAATCTCAATACTACAATTTTAATTACGCAACGGTTTACCTGTTTTTAACATATGTTGAATTCGCTCTAATGTTTTTCTTTCTCCACAAAGAGATAAGAATGTTTCGCGCTCTAAGTCTAACAAGTATTGTTCTGAAACATAAGTTGATTCAGATAAATTACCACCTGTCATTACATATCCTAATTTATTCGCAATTAAACGATCATGATCCGAAGCAAAACGTCCAGCAACCATAGAGTCTGTTCCGACATAGAACATTCCCATCGCTTCTTTTCCTAACACTTCTACTTTACGTTGAATTGGTTGTGTGTAACCTGCTTCTGCCAAAATAATTGCATGTTTCTTCGCTTCTGCAATTTGACGTTCTGCATTTACCACTACAATATCTTGCTCACGAATAATTCCCATATTCTTAGCTTCATAAGCTGAAGTTGCTACTTTCGCAGTTGCGATATTCATGAAATTATCGCGCAAATGATTTACTTTTACATCATCTTTTAAAGCGAATTCAGTTGCACGGCGCGCAAATTCTTTCGAACCTCCACCACCAGGGATTAATCCAACTCCAACCTCAACCAAACCAATGTAAGTTTCGGCAGCAGCTACAATTTTATCCGCATGCATCGACATTTCGCAACCTCCACCAAGCGTCATTCCGTGAGGAGCAACAACAACTGGAATAGATGAATAACGAACACGCATCATCGTATCCTGGAACATTTTGATTGCCATGTTCAATTCCCACCAATCTTGCTCAGCAGCCATCATCATAATCATGGCTAAATTAGCTCCAACAGAGAAATTGTCTCCTTGGTTCCCAATTACAACTCCACGATAATCTTTTTCAGCTAACTCGATTCCTTTATTGATTCCTTGTAAAACTCCACCTCCAAGAGAATTCATTTTAGAACGGAACTCAATATTGATGATTCCATCTCCTAAGTCTTGAATAGATGTTTCTTGGTTTGACCAGATTTCATTTGTTTTTCTAATGTTATCTAAAATAATAAATGCATCTTGACCTGGAATTAATTCGAATTGCTTTGATGATTGATTATAGAATAATTTCTTACCATTTTCGATTTTATAAAAAGAATCTGCACCAGTTGCTGCTAATTCTTTTACCCAATCCGAAACCTTTAAACCTTCTGATTCTACTAATTGAATTCCGTTTTGTAACCCAACCAAATCCCATGTTTCAAATGGACCATATTTCCAAGCGTAACCTGTTTTTAAAGCGTCATCTATTGGATAAAGTACATCTGTAATTTCTGGAACACGTTGAGAAACGTAAGCGAATAATGAAGCAAAATGTTTGCGAATTAATTCTCCAGCTTTACCAGAATCTTTCAATAAAACACCTAATTTATTACGCATAGACCCCGCATTTTTAGCAGTTTCTACAGCAGTAACTTTTGCGCGTTCCATTGGACGATACTCTAACGTATCAAGATTTAAGGCAAAACGATTGGTATTTCCTTCTTTATCAATTTCTTTATAATAGAAACCTTTTTTTGTTTTATCTCCTAAGAATTTATTCTCGATTAAGAAATCCAAAAATTTTGAATCTTTCAAACCTTGGATCATTTCGTCATTTGGCGCATTTTGCTGTAAACCTTTTGTTACATTATATGCTGTATCCAAACCAACCAAATCACCCAATTTGAATGTTCCCGTTTTTGGACGACCCAAAATAGAACCTGTCAAAGTATCAACTTCTTCAATCGTTAATCCAATTTCTTGCGCCAATTCCATCACTTTCGCCATCGAGTAAACTCCTACTCTATTTCCGATAAAACCTGGCGTATCTTTACATAAAACTGGTGTTTTACCTAAGAATAAAGATGCATAGTTTTGGAAAAACTCAACAACAGATTTGTCTGTTTGAGGAGTTGGAATAATTTCGAATAATTTTAAGTAACGTGGCGGATTGAAGAAATGCGTTCCACAGAAATGTTTCTGAAAATCTTCTGAACGACCTTCAGTCATCAAATGAATTGGAATACCAGAAGTATTAGAAGTGACTAAAGTTCCTGGTTTACGGAAGTTATCTACGCGCTCAAAAATAGATTGTTTAATATCCAATCTTTCGATCACAACCTCTATTACCCAATCCGAGTTTTTAATCTTCTCGAAATCATCATCAAAATTCCCTACAGTTATACGAGAAGCAAATGCTTTGTCATAAATTGGTGAAGGATTGCTTTTTAAAGCAGCATCTAAGTGAGTTTGAGCAGTTCTGTTACGAACTACTTTACTCTCTAAAGTAAGTCCTTTCGCTTGCTCTTGTGGTGTAAGCTCGCGAGGAACCATATCTAACATCAAGACTTCGACTCCGATATTTGCAAAATGACATGCAATACCAGAACCCATCACTCCTGATCCTAATACAGTTACGTGTTTAACGTGTCTTCTCATAATTGTTTTTAAATATTTTTTTGTCCGATATTAATTGGTTAATCTTATAAATCACTTCTAAGAAAATTTGCATTTTCTCTGGCTCGATGTGATTATTAATTGATTCATTAAATTGCAAAACAAAATGTTTTGAAATATCTCTCATTCTTAATCCTTCTTCAGTCAAAGTGATCAACACACTTCTCCCATCTTCTGGATTTGGTTTTCGAACGATAAAATTTCTTGCTTCTAAGTTTTTTAATGTTCTCGACAAGCTTGTTGGCTCTATTCCCATCTTTGGTCCTAGCGACGTACTTGGCGTACCTCCTTTCGGATCTATTGATAATAATGTAAAGGCATACACCATTGTAGAATCGTAAGCGCCTGCTTGCTCATTATACATTTTCTGAACTGACAACCATGTTGAACGCAATAAATAATCTATCGTTAAATCTTCTCTTAACATATTTTAGTGTATGTATAACAAATATAATCTTTTTTTATTATGCAAGCATAATAAAGTTTTAAAATTTAATTTTGTTTAACAAATAATGATTCAATTTACTATTTATCAATGAAATGTAACTTTAAATTATGATTAATAAAATAAATAGTATGATTAAATAATACTTAAATTTATTCCATTAATAAAAAACTGACTGTAGTAGTGTAAAAATACGTCATATTTAGTATCGAAAATAAATATAATGTTGGTTTTATATTATAAATAAATAAGATTGTTTAATCTCTTTTCAACGGCATACATTCGTAGAAATTTTAAAATACTGCTTATGGAATCAAACCATACGATGAACAAAGTAACAGCGGCAACGCTATTAATCGCATTTGGAATCATTTACGGTGATATTGGAACAAGTCCTTTATATGTAATGAAAGCGATAATTGGCGAGACTCGCGTGATTGAAGAGAGCATTGTCTACGGAGGCGTATCATGTGTTTTTTGGACTTTGTGTTTTCAGACTTCTATCAAATATGTATGGTTGACACTAAAAGCGGATAATGATGGCGAAGGAGGAATTTTTTCTTTGTATTCATTAATCAAGAAAAAAGGTAAAAACCTAATTATTCCTACTATCATTGGAGCTTCTGCTTTGCTCGCCGATGGAATTATCACTCCCCCCGTTTCCGTCTCTTCCGCTGTTGAAGGACTACGAATGCTAAACGGACTCGAAAATCTACCTACCATACCTATTGTAATCTTCATCCTTTCGATGTTATTTTTCTTCCAACGATTTGGAACAAATAAAGTAGGAAAAATATTTGGACCATTTATGGTTTTATGGTTTACAATGCTTCTAGGCTTAGGAGTTTTACATATTGTACATCATCCAAGTATCATCAAAGCATTAAATCCTTATTACGCGTATAACTTGTTAATGAATTATCCTCACGGATTCTGGATTCTTGGCGCTGTATTCTTGTGTACAACAGGTGCAGAAGCGTTATACTCCGATTTAGGACATTGTGGTCGAAAAAACATTAGAATTAGTTGGTTGTACGTTAAAATTTGTTTAGTAACAAACTATTTAGGGCAAGCAGCTTGGTTAATGCACCAAGACAACCCTATATTAGACGGTAGAAATCCTTTCTACGAAATGATGCCAGATTGGTTCTTAATTCCTGGAATTTGTATTGCCACGGGTGCAGCTATTATTGCATCACAAGCTTTGATTACAGGATCTTTTACATTAATCAATGAAGCAATTAACTTAGGTTTCTGGCCAAGAACATTAATTATTCAACCAAACGAACACAAAAGCCAAGTTTACATTCCTACAATCAATTTTATGTTATGGGCTGGCTGTGTCTTTATCGTTCTATATTTCGGAGATTCGTCCCATATGGAAGCCGCCTACGGTCTTGCCATAACGGTTACCATGTTAATGACGACTTTCTTGTTATCCTATTATCTTAATTATTATACAAAATTCAACAAAGTATTTATTGTGGCAATTTTATCGATATTCGTAGCAATAGAATCTTCATTTTTCGTAGCAAATGTGATCAAATTTGTTGATGGTGGATATTTAGCTTTATTAATGGGATGGCTGTTCTTTGTAATAATGTATTGTAGTTTTTATGGAAAAATCCTTAATTCTCGAAACTTAGAATTCGTAAAAATAAAGCGCTACGCAAATGTATTAACAGAATTGAGCGAAGATAAAACAATCAATAAATATTCGACTTTCTTGTTTTACTTAACGAAATCTACGAATCCGAAAAATATCGAGAAATACAGTATTCAATCTATTTTATCAAAACGTCCAAAACGAGCAGATGTCTATTGGTTTATAAACATTAACCGAGATAGTGAACCTTATACGTTGAACTATAAAATATTGCCAATTGTCAATCAAAAAATATATCGAATTACATTTAATGTAGGATTTAGAGTTCAGCCAAAAACAGAACAATATATCAAAAAAGTAATTAACGATATGTATGCAAATGGAGAATTAGAGTTAAAATATTTGAGTACATGTTTGAAAAAATACAATCAAGATCCTGATATGAAATTTATTTTGATTGAAAAATTCCCTTCAATTGAAACCAAATTAAGTATGAAAGAATTTTTCACACTGAAAATTTATTATCTTTTAAAGAAAATAGAATTCAACATTCCGAAATCTTTTGGTCTAGAGAAGAACGACGTTGTTGTAGAACACATTCCTCTTTATATGCACAAACATAATATTGACGATTTAAAAAGAATTCAATAAAAGAATAGAAATCCTGAAAAATTATTTTCAGGATTTTTTTGTAAATATTTCAATATTGATAATTATCAAATAATTTTTATAAATTTATATCAATCAACAAGATAAAATATTTATAAAAAATTAAATTATGTTCGAAATTTATCAAGACAAAGCAGGAGAATATCGTTTTCGTTTGAAAGCTAAAAATGGACAAAATATTTTAGCAAGCGAAGGTTATAAACAAAAAGCAAGCTGCGAAAATGGAATTGAATCTGTTCGCAAAAATTCTCAAGATGATTCTAAATACGAATTAAAAGAAGGTTCTTCGGGTAAATGGCATTTCAATTTAAAGGCAACAAATGGGCAAGTAATTGGAACAAGCCAATCGTACGAAACTGAATCTGGTGCTAAAAATGGAATTGCTTCTGTAAAAACAAACGCTGCTGATGCAGAAGTAAAAGAAGTAGAAGGTTAATTACAAACCATTATAAAAAGCTGAAGCCTTGGATAAATCCAAGGCTCAACCTAATTAACACTAATATGAATTAACACTAAAAACTTATGAAGTAAAATAATGTTCAACTTTATTTTAGATGCGATCTAAGCATCCAAGCAGTTTTTTGATGTTGTTCTAATAAACCAACTAAGAAATCCGAAGTTGAGATATCATGAAACTCATCAATTTCTACTACAGCCTGCGCCAAAAAGTCAATAATAACTTCGTGATCGTGTAGTAAATCAGCAATAAAACTTAAACTATCTTTGTTTTTAGTTTTTCTTGTTTCTGATAAGTGAGCTAACTGCAAATACTCTGCCATAGTTGCTGGTGCATAAACATCTTTTTGACGAATTTTTTCTGCAACATCATCTATAACAATTTGTAACTCGTTATATAACGATTCAAAATACACATGTATTGTCTGAAAATCAGGACCTTCTACATTCCAATGTGCATTTCTTGTTTTTAAGTATAAAATATGTTCATCAGCTAATAATTTAATTAAAATATCAGCGATTTTTTGTTTTTTTTCTGACGATAATAATTTCATATGATTAAATTTTATATTGTCTATTTGATTAACTTTACTAATGCAAATATAGAACCAGAAAACGAATGAATTATAGATTTATTAAATCTTATTTCTATTCTTTTATAATTAAAAACTATGAACGATGCGAATTAACTTAAAATAAATAATGATGTTTACTTAAAAACAGAATTACTATTTTTGATGAGACAAATTTATAGTGGTTTTTTCAATTAGAGCCATTTTTAAAAGTTAAAAATTAATTAAATTTCTATGAAAAAGTTACTTTTATTTATCATTTCTTTAACCCTAAGCAATACTGCTTTTTCTCAAATTAATCAAAATTAAACGCTTAATAATAATTGGCGTTTTGGAGGTGGTTTGTGACTATCTTTTGGGAATAATAGCTATTTTAGGGTTTAATATTTCTCCAAGTGTTGGATAGATGGTTGCAAACAATTTAGAATTGGGTGCGACAGCAGGTTATCAGTATGCGAAAGATGACTATTTAAAGCAAAATTTGTTTAATGTTGGTCCTTACATTAACTTTTTTCCAATCGAAAATATTTTCTTGAGAGCCAATTATATATACTACACAGGAAAACAAAAGTACAACGATCGTACGCCATATTACAACAGTATTTATGAAGCTAACATGGACGAATCTGCGTTATAGTTGGGAGCTGGATATCAATCGAGCGGGCCTGTAAGATTTCAAGCTGGTGTGATGTACAATGTTTTATACAAAGAAAACGAAAGTATATTTTCTTCAGGATTACAACCTTTTATGGGCGTTTCAATCGGATTATAAGTCATAAAAAATCCATCTAAAGTTTTTAGATGGATTTTTTTTATTTATTTCAATTCGTCTTTTAAAAATTTTCCTGTCACACTTTTAGAATTTTTAGCAATTTCTTCTGGTGTTCCTTCGGCGACAATTTTACCTCCTTTACCTCCACCATCAGGACCAATATCAATCACATAATCAGCCAACTTTATCACATCTAAGTTATGCTCGATGATGATAACCGTATTTCCAAATTCCACAATTTTATTAATCACTTTCATCAACACATTTACATCTTCAAAATGCAAACCTGTTGTCGGTTCATCTAAAATATAAATTGTTTTTCCTGTCTGTTTTTTTGCCAATTCTGTTGCTAATTTCACACGTTGCGCCTCTCCTCCACTCAATGTTGTCGACTGCTGACCAAGCGTGATGTACCCCAAACCTACATCTTGCAACATTTTGACATAACGATATATTTTCGGAATCGCTTCAAAGAATTCTACCGCTTCATTAACCGTCATTTCTAACACATCCGAAATCGATTTTCCTTTGTAACGAACCTCCAACGTCTCACGATTAAAACGTTTACCATTACATGTTTCGCATTCGACATGAATATCAGGTAAAAAATTCATTTCAATCACACGCAAACCAGCTCCTTGACAAGTTTCGCAACGTCCACCTTTTACATTAAACGAAAAACGTCCAGGTTTGTAACCTCTAATTTTGGCTTCAGGTAAATTTGTAAACAACATACGAATATCAGAGAAAATTCCTGTATAAGTCGCAGGATTAGAACGAGGCGTACGACCAATTGGGGATTGATCCACTTCGATTACTTTATCCAAATGCTCTAAACCTTCAATTTTTTTGTAAGGCATTGGATCTTTTTCTGCTCTAAAGAAATGTTGATTCAGAATTCTGTACAACGTTTCATTAATCAACGTTGATTTTCCAGAACCTGAAACACCCGAAACTACAACCAACTCTCCTAAAGGAATGGTAAGATTTACATTTTTCAGGTTGTTTCCAGATGCTCCAAAAAGTTTTAATTCATTCCCATTACCTTTTCGACGTTCTTTTGGAACTTCGATTTGCAACTGATTGTTTAAGTATTTTGATGTTAATGTATTTGATTTTAACATTTGTTCTGGCTCGCCTTCCCAAACGATTTGACCACCATTTTTTCCTGCTTTTGGTCCAACATCAACCACATAATCCGATTCCAAGATCATGTCTTTGTCGTGTTCTACAACCAAAACCGAATTTCCGATATCGCGTAATTTCTTTAACGAATCTATCAATCTGACATTATCGCGTTGATGCAAACCAATACTTGGCTCATCTAAAATATACAAAACATTCACCAATTGAGAACCAATTTGCGTTGCCAAACGAATTCGCTGCGCCTCGCCTCCAGAAAGTGTTCTAGAAGAACGATTAAGGCTCAAATAATCTAATCCTACATCTAATAAAAAAGATAAACGTGTATAAATTTCTTTCAGAATCTCATGCGCAATTTGTTGTTGGTTCGACGTCATCGAAACTGGTGCGTTTTCAATCCATTTTTGCAACGATTGAAGGTCCATTTCCGCAACTTCACCAATATTTTTATTGTCAATTCGGAAGAAAAGCGATTCTTTTTTAAGACGTTTTCCTTCGCAAGTTGGACAAATAACTTTCTTTCCAAACTTTTTGTTAATCGAACTTGAAGACGGATTATTTTTATCTTCCATAATTTCAGAAAGAAATTCATTCAATCCTTCAAAATCAATTTTATATGTTTTTTTGACTGATGCAAACTTAAGATCAACATTCAATGTTTCTTTCAAACCATTCATTACATCATCAATCAATGCTTGAGGAAGTTTTTTGAACGCTACTTTCTGGTCTATATTATGTTTGACAAAAATCGCTTCCAATTGTTTTTCTATTCGAGAAGATGATTTTAACGCTTCAAATAATTCTTCCAAATTATCAAACAACGATTTTTCGCTATCTTGAAATAATTTTTCGTGATTAACCACTTTCAACTCACCTAGACCTGTACAAGTTGGACAAGCTCCTTTTGGCGAATTGAACGAAAATGTATTCGGTTCTGGCAATGCATATGACATTCCTGTCGACGGACACATCAACGAGCGAGAAAAGAATTTGGTTTCATTGGTTTCATAATCCAAAATCATCGTAATTCCGTTTCCTTGCTGCATTGCATGATCAATACTTGAACGCAAACGTTGATCGTTCACCTTATCATTCAGCAACATTTTATCCACCATCAATTCGATATCATGCGTTTTGTAACGATCTAACATCATTCCTGGTGCAATATCTTTCAACTCACCATCAATGCGCATTTCAAGAAAACCTTTTTTAGAATATGTCACAAAAACCTCTCGATAATGACCTTTTCTTGAACGTACAATTGGCGCTAAAATCGCAATTTTCTTCTCGCTGTATTGTGTTCGAATCAACTCAATGATTTGCTCTTCTGTATAAGCAACCATTTGTTCGTTTGTTTCGACTGAAAAAGCGGTAGAAGCACGCGCATACAACAAACGAAGAAAGTCATATATTTCTGTAATTGTACCAACAGTAGAACGTGGATTTTTATTGGTCGTTTTTTGCTCAATTGCAATAACAGGCGACAAACCATCAATTTTATCAACATCTGGACGTTCTAAACCTCCCAAAAATTGACGTGCATAAGCCGAAAAAGTTTCGATATAACGACGTTGTCCTTCTGCATAAATCGTATCAAAAGCCAACGAAGATTTCCCACTTCCACTTAAACCCGTGATTACCACAAGCTCGTTTCGAGGAATCTTTACATCAATATTTTTTAGATTATGTTCACGTGCACCGTAAACTTCAATAAAATCTTTGTCCATGTTCGTTTGTAAGAAGTTGCAAAAATACAAAAAAAGCCACATTACTGTGGCTAAGTGTACTTTAAAAATTGTTAATTCTTAAGTATTTATTATTTTTTAATTGGAATATAAATTCGAGAAATTAGTTTTAAACTATCTGTTTCCTTCGGATCGTTTAACATAATTTCTAATTGTTTTGTATCCAGTTGTAGTTTTTTAGATTTTGCATAATTCTTCATTTTTTCGATTGTTTGCGCACGCTTAGAACGAGGTCCTAAATGCAATGTCAACAAATAATCTCCACCAGGAACAACTACTTTTTTCATGTCCTTTTGCAAAGGCAAATCTTCTATTAATTGTATTCCAGCAAAAAATATTGTCTTATCTTTTTCTTTATCAAAATCAGTAAAGTAGACATATGGGAAACCTAAATCGAAATCAAAACCACCTTCATCTTTATTCATTAACGATTTATAAATCACCTCAAAAGCGCCATCCACTTTATCCATTATATCTTTTTCTGCTAAACTTGACTGTTTACGAATCGCAAATAAATTTGTTCGACCTAATTCTACAATTCGATATTCACCATAATTCAATCGTCCTTCTTTTTGATCCTTATCTAATCTAACTTTCACTTTTTGATTTAGGTTATCCAAAGATTTTTCAAATTTAGATTCAGGATTTTTGAAAAAAGCAAAATAGCGGTAGAAATAAGGAATTTCTTGACTTAAATAATTCAATTTTGTAGTTGTTTTCCCATTTTCTTGTTGTTCAAATTTGACATTCAAACTATCTAATTTTTCCCAACCATCATATTTTATCGTATAATTAACGAAACGATTAATCGAAAAATTTTCAATCGTTACTTTTCCTGAAGCAATTGAAGCATCTTCTGAATCCCATATCATATAATTTTCGTCCTCTTCTTTTGTATTCGAAAATTTCTTGATTGTCAAAGAATCCGAAGCTGTAAATTGTTGCCATTTCGAGAATTGACGAAGATTATAAAATTCGTCGTACACCAAACCAACAGGTGCATCAAATTCATATTGCATTTCTTCGTCGAAACGATTCGGTAAAACGATTGGTAATAAAGCCAAAACCGCAATAATGATTACTAAAAAAAGATTTATTTGTTTCATTTACAAAATTGATTGTACAAAAATAGAAATACTTTGTAGGACTCTTAATATTAATCTGAATTAATCTGTTAAAAATAGTATATTTGAGTAAATAATATAAACTTATGGACTTTACTAATTTAATTCAAGGTGCAATGGGACAACAAATTTTTGCTTCTGCTGCAAAACAATTAGGGATTAATGAATCACAAGCTCAAATTGCTGTTGCAGCAGCTGTACCTTTTTTATTGTCTGCTTTAAATAAAAATGCTCAAAGCGGAGGTGCTGAAGGAATTTCGAATGCTTTGAATCAACATGACGGGTGTATTTTGGATAATCTTTCTGGATTTTTAGGTCAAGGAGGAAACCAACAAGATGGATTAGGAATTTTAGGTCACGTTTTAGGAAATAAACAACAAAATGTAGAATCTGCAATTTCTCAACAATCTGGATTGAATACAGAACAAGTTACTCAAATTTTAGCGTTAGTTGCGCCAATTGTAATGGGCTACTTGGGTAAACAAAAACAATCTGCTGGATTAGATTCAAATGGGATTGCTGGATTATTAGGCGGTTTAGTTGGTGGTTCTACAACTCAAACAAACCAAAGCGGAGTAAATTTAGGAGGTTTCGAAAAATTGTTAGATCAGGATGGTGATGGACAATTAGGAATTGGAGATGCCATGAGTTTATTGGGTGGATTTTTCAAAAAATAAGTCTTGTCTTAAACTGAATAAAAATACAAAATTTATTAAGCAGGAAATTTTCCTACTTTTTTTGTTTCAAAAATTATCAACCTAAAGATTCTGAGCAGTCAAAATTATCAACTTCATAAATATCAAAAGTTTACTTTAAGAAATATGTTGTTTTTTTATTATTGATTGTAATTTTATCAATATTCAAACACAAATAACATGGATACTTTATTTTACTCAGAAAAATTCATTCAAAGAATTAAATCAAAAAACCCTAACGAAAAAGAATTTTTACAAGCAGTTGAAGAAGTTTCCGAAACCATTTTACCATTTGTAGAAGAAAACCCTAAATACAAAAAGTTCAAAATTCTTGAAAGAATTGCAGAACCAGAACGTATTATTCAGTTTAGAGTAACTTGGGTTGATGATAAAGGCGAAATCCAAATCAACAAAGGTTATCGTGTACAAATGAATTCTGCGATTGGTCCTTATAAAGGTGGTTTGCGCTTTCATCCATCTGTTAATCTTTCTATTCTTAAATTCTTAGCTTTTGAACAAGTTTTCAAAAACAGCTTGACAACTTTACCTATGGGTGGCGGAAAAGGTGGTTCTGATTTTGATCCAAAAGGAAAATCGGACATGGAAATTATGCGCTTCTGCCAATCTTTTATGAGCGAATTATCTCGTCATATTGGTGCAGATGTCGATGTTCCTGCTGGTGATATTGGCGTTGGAGGACGAGAAATTGGTTATTTATTTGGTCAATACAAACGAATGCGAAACGAATTTACAGGTGTTTTAACTGGAAAAGGATTAGAATATGGTGGCTCTTTGATTCGCCCAGAAGCTACTGGTTATGGTTTATTATATTTTGTAGAATGTATGTTAGCCGAAAAAAAAGAAACCTTAAAAGGAAAAACAGTTTCTATTTCTGGTTCTGGAAATGTTGCACAATATGCTGCTGAAAAGTCTCTGGAATTAGGCGCAAAAGTGGTTACACTTTCTGATTCTTCTGGATATATTTATGATGAAGACGGTTTTGATACAGAAAAACTAAATGTCATTTTCAAAATTAAGAATGATGATTACGATAGAATTTCAAAGTATGTTGATTATTATCCAAACGCTAATTTTTTCTCCGACCAAAATCCTTGGAAAGTTCCTTGTGATATAGCTTTGCCATGTGCAACACAAAACGAATTGGATTTACAAGATGCGCAAACTTTACATCTCAATGGTTGCAAATTGGTTGCCGAAGGTGCTAATATGCCAACAACTCCCGAAGCGGTTCATTATTTTTTGGATCATCAAATTTTATACGGTCCTGGAAAAGCTGCGAATGCTGGTGGTGTTGCAACTTCTGGATTGGAAATGTCTCAAAATTCGATCCGTCAAAATTGGAACAGAGAAAAAGTAGATTATCGATTAAAAGAAATTATGATAAAAATTCATCACCAATGTAAAAAATATGGAAAAGGTGAATTTCAAGAAAATATAAATTATTACAAAGGCGCTAATATAGCTGGTTTCGTAAAAGTTGCCGATGCTATGATTGCTCAAGGAATATAAAAATCCATTTATAAAATTCGGTTCCCTTTACTGAATTTAGAATTCAATTGTTTGTTATTAAAGCTGGACTTCTGTTCAGCTTTATTTTTTTAGAGTGGAAAATTAATTTTAAAGCCAATTCCACGAACAGATTCAAATTTTATGGTTTCATCGTTCTGAAAATATTTGCGCAAACGTGTCATAAAAACATCCAAACTTCTACCCATAAAATAATCGTTTTCGCCCCAAATTTTTTCTAAAATCTCTTTACGACTCACTAATTTTTGATTATTCTGAATCAAGAAACTCAACAATTCTGCTTCTTTTTCTGTTAACTGAAATTTTTCTTCTTGATAAGATAATTGCAATTGATTTGGAAGAAAAACATAAGCTCCAATTTTGATCAATTCTTCTAAAACAGGTTGATTTCGTTTCAAAATATTTTTTATTCGCAAGACCAATTCTTCAGGATCGCAAGGTTTTGTGATATAATCATCTGCACCTAATTTCAACCCTAAAACACGATCAAAACTTTGCGCCTTAGCAGTCAAAAACAAATATGGGATTGTAATGGTTTCGGCTAATTTTTTCGCCAAAGAAAAACCATCAATTTCGGGTAACATGACATCAAAAATGATTAATTGAGCTGATTCCAACGATTCTATTTCCTTCAATAGTTTTTGTGGATGATCAAACCAAGTCACTTCAAAATCAGAAAATTCTAGATATTGTTTGAGAACAGTTCCCAAATCTTGATCATCTTCTACTAAAATTAATTTAGTTTTCATTCGGCAAAATGATTAAAAATTGAACACCTTTGTCTTTATTATTCTGAACGTTAATTGTTCCTAAATATCGTTCGATTGTATTCTTGACCAAAAATAATCCAACACCCAAACCGCTTACATTTTGGTTAATAGAACGATTCACACGATAATATTTATCAAAAATAAGAGGCAAATCATTGGTTGGAATTCCAATTCCATTATCCGAAAAATTCAATGTTATTTTTTTTTGAAATTTAAAATCTAATACAATTTCAGTAGCTCCATATTTGACTGAATTTTCAATTAAATTCTGAGCAATTTGTTTAAAATCGTTTGTTTTCAGTACATTATTTTTCTCGAAAATACTTTGATTAATAAGTTTAATTTCTGGATATTGAAGTTGAATCTTTTGGATAATTTCATTCAAAATAACCTCATCTAACAATTCAGAATTTTCGTCATTTTTTACAAAAATAGAATCAACAGTTTGCTCCAAACGATTAATTTGTCTGTTCATCATTTGTTGCGTTTCTGGATGTTGAACTTGATGCAAAGCAAATTTCATCGTCGTAATTGGCGTATTCAATTCATGCGCAATAGAGTCTATTGTCAAATGTAATTGATTGATTTTTTCTTCTTGTTTCGATAAATTTTTAAGACTTTTCCAATACAAAAAGACAATTAATCCAACAATCAACAAACTCACAATGATTAAAGGAATAATTTTCTTGAGAATTAAAAATTTCAAATTCAGCAATTCAAAATCTGTCTTTCCTCTAATTTTATATTTATGGCGTTCATTTTTATTAATTCCTAAATCAGAATCTGTTTGATTACTAATATCATCCGATGACCAAACACTTTGATTAATATTAGTTGGTTTCGCAATTTTATTTGTCGTTTCGTAAATCACATACTTTTTCTTTGGCAATAGTTCTTTATGATTCAATTCATCATAAACCGAATAAACATCTGTACGAAGCGCTATTTCAAAATTATTTTCCTTAGAATAAACGTCTAATAGAGAATCTACAATTGGCGTATAAATCTCATAATTATAATCTACTTTCGTTCGAATTATTTGTAATTCATCAAACTGTTTTTTTTCATCATGATTCAGTTTTTTGAAATAATCTAAAATCTTATCATCATTAGAATCTGTTTCATATTTTGACATAAAATTCATCACTTTAACTCCAATTTCACACGCCTCTTTATTCATATCTTTCTCAATCAATCGATACAAATTGTAGATATAATACCCTTGCAATGCAACCAAAACGATCAATGCAAAAGAGAAAATAAATGTATAATGTTTTTTAGATAATTTCATAAGCTTTCCATCAATTCAAAAATACATTGTTTTCGCACATAAATTACACATTAACTCATCGTTAACCGTTCATTAACCAAGTAAAATCGAAACTTGAAAGAGATTTGTTAAAAATCTGAACCATGAAAATAGTAATAACATTTTTTCTGCTACTTCCAAATTTAATTTTTGCACAAATTATTTCTGGAAAAATTATCGATGAGCAAAATCAACCAATCAAAAATAGTTCTATTGAAGTTGAAATTCCTTCACAAGATCCAATTGTAGCTGAATCGAATGAAAATGGCGAATTTAATTTTGAGCTTCATCAAGCACAATCATTTACAATTTACATTAAAGAATTTGGTTACCAAGAATTTGAAAAGACATATCAAGCTAACTCAGAAAACTCTTTGATTATTACGCTTCAAAAAGATGAAACAATTAACTTAAAAGACGTTGTTTTTTCTAGTCAAAAACCTTTGTTGAAACGAAAAATTGATCGAATAGAATTTAATGTCGAAAATACGCCTTTGCAAAATTTAAGTGCTTGGGATATCGTGAAAAACACGCCAAATGTTCTTCTAAAAAATGAACAGTTAAGTGTGAGAGGAAATACGCAAATTTTAGTCACAATTAATGATAAAAAAACATTAATGTCCCAAGATGATTTGAAACAATTGTTGGAAAATACTGATGGTGCAACAGTTTCTTCGGTTGAAGTCATTACCAATCCGCCTGCAAAATATGAAGCTTCTGGAAGCGCGATTATAAATATTAAAATGAAGAAAAATGTGCTTTCTGGTTACAAAGGACAAATTGCGACACGTTATCATCAATCTATTTATAGCAAAGGAATGCTGGGTACTACCCAATCTTACAATACAGAAAAATGGCAATTGACAGGAAGTTATTATTTTGTGAATGGAAAATATGTTCGCAAGAATTTTGATGTAACAACTTATGAAAAAGATCAGACACGCTGGGAAAGTGACATGATTCGTCGAACAGTTGCGAAACAACAACATATTTACAACTTTGCTTCTCAATATTCAATTGATAGTTTACAGAATTTTCAGTTTGGAATAAATGGTTCTAGAAATCCTGCTTCAATTGGGAATTATAACGTTCCGACAAATATTTACAATACAACAAATAATCAACTTGAATCATTTTATAAAACACAAAATCATCGTCGCGAAGCTTCAAATAATTTTAATACGTATTTGGTTTATGACAAAAAAATTGCGAAAAATAATTTGACTTGGAGTAACAATTTTAGTCATCGTTATTACAAAGAAAATCAAGATGTTTTAACAAAACTGAATTTCAAAGATAAACCTTATGAAGAAAATCGTTTTTTGAGTGCTGCACTTCAAAAATTGAATCTATTTTCTACACAAATTGATTATAGTTTCACTAATGAAAATTTCGGCTTGGAAGCGGGAGCGAAATATAGTTTTGTAAAGAATGATAATGATTTGGATTTCTTTGAATCGATCCAAAATCAAATCGAATATCAACCCGAAAAAAGTAATATTTTTAATTACAAAGAACAGATTTTCGCCTTATATATTTCTGGAAATTACAAATGGAAAAAATGGGAAGCAAAAGCTGGTTTGAGATCTGAAATAGCTCTTATAAATACGATTTCTGATAATCCAATTAGCCAAAATAAACGAACAAATACCGATCTTTTTCCAACTTTATATGTACTATATAATTTTGAAAATGCTGGACAAATTGGTTTGAATTATGGAAAAAGAATTGATCGACCAGATTATAATTTCTTGAATCCTTCAAAATCATATTACAATCTGTTTTCTTATTTTCAGGGCGATGCCAATGCGATTTCTACGATTATCCACAATTTGAGTTTATCTTACACTTTGAAAGATTGGAATTTTGAAGCCTATTATCGATACGAGAAAAATCCAACGATGGAAATTTCTATTCAAAATCCTGAAACTTTCGAAACAGTTTATCATTTTACAAACATCAAAAATGGAGAAGCTTTTGGAGCAAATCTTTCGAAAAATTTTAATCTAAAATCGTGGTGGAAACTGAATTTATTTACAATGGGAGAATATAATCAAAACTATTATTTTGGGCCAGATAATCTGCAATACAAAAACGATGTCTTTTTTTATCACCTTTCATTGAGCACTCAATTGGATTTAGACAAAGCAAAAACATTTAATATTTCGGCTGGATATCAATATAATTCGAAGGCAATTCAAGGTTCGTTTGATATTAGTTCTTCTCAAAACACCTATTTGATTTTAAACAAAAAAATATGGGATAAACGTTTCGAAATTGGTTTAGTTTTCAATGATATTTTTAAAACCGATCGCAATACAATTTCCACGAAATACGCAAATCAAAATCAATATTTCAAAGATTATCGCGATACACAATACTTTATGTTGAATTTGAAATATAATTTCGGAAATCAGAAAGTAAAAGAAGCGAAACAAGCACAAAAAACAGCGGAACAAAATAGAATTTAGCGTTACAAAAAAACTTAAGTTTTATTAAATTTGAGGAAAAGCAATAAAATGAATTCAGTAAAAATCATTCGAACAAATTCATCTAACAAAGATTTTCAAGAATTAGTAATAGAATTAGATAAAGATTTAGCGATAAGAGATGGCGAATTTCATTCTTTCTTTTCGCAATACAATAAAGTTGACAAAATAAATCACGTTGTTATAGCCTATTTAAACGAAAATCCTGTTGGTTGTGGCGCTATAAAACATTATTCTGACACGACCATGGAAGTGAAAAGAATGTATGTAAATCCTGATTATAGAGGAAATAGAATTGCGGCTAAAGTTCTGAATGAATTAGAAAATTGGGCAATCGAATTAAATTATGAACGATGTATTTTGGAAACTGGATTGAAACAACCCGAAGCAATCTCGTTGTATGAACGATGTGATTACACAAGAATCGAAAATTACGATCAATACAAAGACATCGAAGAAAGTGTTTGTTATGAGAAAATATTGAACTAAAAAAGCCTCTAAAATAGAGGCTTTCAAATGAATATATTTTTAAAATTTTATCCTTTATAAATAACAGTTCCTCCAGCTTGCGCTTTTGGAAAAATTGTAACATCGGCAATTTGTACATGTTCTGGTTGTTGCAACAAATACTCTATTGCATTTGCAATATCCTCTCCAACCAATGGCTCAAAACCCTTGTATACATTATCCGAAAGTACTTGATTTCCTTTGAAACGAACCAAAGAAAATTCTGTTTCTACTGCTCCTGGTGCAATATTGGAAACTTTGATTCCGTAAGGCAACAAATCATAACGCATTCCTTTACTCAACGATTCTACCGCCGCTTTCGACGCACAATATGTTCCTCCATTTGGATAAACTTCTTTTCCTGCAATCGACGAAATGTTGATGATATGCGCATTTGATGATTGTTTAAGAATTGGAATAATTGCTTTCGAAACGTAAATTAATCCTTTTACATTGATATCAATCATTGCTTCCAAATCTTCCAAATCAGCTGTATCAAAAGGTGCTAATCCGTGCGCATTTCCCGCATTATTGATTAAGATATCAATATTTTTCCATTCATTTTCTAAACTTTCTACTGCATTAAAAACAGCTTCCTTGTCTCGAACATCAAATTGAATGGTTTTCACGTCCGTAATTTGACTCAATTCTGCCTGAATTTCATCTAATCGTTCTTGACGGCGCCCACACAAAATTAAACGATAATTTGGTGCTAATTTCTTTGCTGTCGCCATTCCTATGCCAGATGTTGCTCCGGTTATGAAGACTGTTCTATTCATTTTCTTAAATTATTAAAAGTGCTTTTTTAAGACCGTCTAAGATACAAGCTAAAAAGAAATTAAAAAATGATTTATCCTGTTTTCGTTCGATATTTTCTACTTTTTCTTCTTTCATTTTTCCACGCGAATCATTCTTTACAGCAGCGTTTCCTATAGCCGACAAAAATTTTCTTTTCGAACCATCATCACGCAAAACATTCACTTTCAAATCTTGATAATCTATTCCAAAATTTCCGCTTGCAGCTTTATCATTTCCATCAAAATTAAATTTTATTTGATTGAAAAATCCGTCTACAGAAACCTTAAGATACGGTTTCACAAAAGGATCAAGATTTTTTGCAGGAAGTTTTGAAATTGAACCATTGATATTAAATTTCTCTGAACGATTCATTGGATTAAATGTCCAATTTGCACGCAAATCACCATTCATAAACTCTGAACGCCAATCAACATCAACATCTGGCAGCGATTTTTTACGATAACCCGAGTTAACATTTTTAACCGTTGCATTTATAGACGAAAACGTCAATTTTCCTGTTCCGATACTTTTTTCAGTTTCTTCCTCATATTCTAATTTAGAATTGACCAATTGCAATTGCTTCACCCCTAAATCGAATTTCATTTCACGTAATTTTTGCGAAAACATTGTTTTACGTTTTGTGTCATCAGGCGGAACCAAACTTCTATAAATATTCGCATAAAGCTGGTTCAATTTTATTTGATTCGCTTTCAAAAAGAAATCTTTTGACGGCGAAATTCCCCACTGAATTCTATTTCCTTGTAATTGCTCGACAGAAACTGTATATAAATCGGCTTGTTTTTTCAATGAAGCTGTATACGCTTTTCGAGAAAGTTTTGGCGTTAATTTTAATTGATTCAACGTCAAGTTTCCATTCTGAAATTGCAAAGCTCCAGTATTTATCTTATACGTTTTTCCTAAATCGAAATCAATTCCTGAAGATTTTAACAACACAGATTTATACGAAAATGGTATTGCTTCTTGAATAGTTTTTGGATCAACATTGATTTGATTAAACGCTAACTGAATTTGCTTCAATGTTAAATTCGGCGTTTTTTGTTTATAAGGAACCACATCTAAATGTCCATTTACCAACGAAATTTTATCAACTTTTATAACATCATTAAACTCTTTTGAGGTTTTTCCTTCGCGCTGCGCCACTCGTCTTGGCTGTCCATAAATCGTAAATTTTGGATTTTTGAAAATAACATGATTAACATGAAGTTCTTTCCCATAATCATTTTTCAATCCTAAAACCGTCAAATTAACATTATTGAAATCAAATTTTTGTGAAGCAATAAAACGCGATTGCTTGATTTGAATCGTATCAATTCCAAGATTAAAATTAATCAAGAACTTTTCTGTTACATTTTCAACTTTCTTCGCAATAACTTTTTCATTCTTTTGATCAATGATTTTCACATTTACCTCATCCAATTTGATTGAATTTGTATGAAAATAGAAATCACCATTTTTTATTCCCCAACTGTTATTATTTAACGTCAAAATTGGTGCTTCGACATCTAATAATGTGTTTGATTTTGTATAATTTCGATTAAATTGATTTTTTGAAATTAATGGTTTCATTTTGAAATTTTTCAGAATCAATTTCTTTTCTGTCAAATCAAAATTAGATGCTGTTAACGTGTGCATTTCATTCAATCGATAATACATCGAATCCAACTTAATACGGAAAGTTTTATAATCAATCGGAATATCATTTGTTCGCGTCAACGCATTCATTTTTATTCCTTCGATATTTAACGACACATTATTTATTGCATATTTTACCGTTTTTGCATTCGAGAAGAGTGAACGAATTTTACCATTTTCTATTTGTAATTTTTTGATATTAATTAACTCCGCATCTTCCGTTTTTATGCTTACTTTTTTAGTTGATTGTTTCTCAACTTTATTCTCAGGTTTGGCAGAAATAATGGTAATTTTTGGATTTTTGAATTTGATTAAATCTGTTTTAAAATATAATTTATCTTCTGAAGTAAATCCCCAATCCATCTTAGAAAGCGAAAGAAGTGGTGATTCAATATCCAATAAATCATTTTCAGAATCGTTTGGAACGTACATTTTTCCGTTCATTTTAAGCGGTTTCATCAAGAAATTATCCAACTCAAAATCAGTTTCATTAAAACGAACTTTTCGTGCTCTAATCAATTGTTGATCTTTTACCACAAAAAACATCGAATCTAATTTGATATCAAAAGCAGAATATCTGAACGGAATTTTTTTGTCCGCTGTTCGCTCATTGAAACGAACGCCATCAAAATCGATCGAAAAATTAGAAACATTTGCTATATGTTTTTTTCCTGATTGAGAATACAAATTAAACTCGCCATTGTTGATATTCACATTGGAAACATCTATACTTTGCCCAACTTTGGATTGTGCTGTATCTTTTTTGACCGAATCTTTTTTCTCTTTGAGATAATAATTTACAGAAGGATTATTGATGTTGATTGAATATGCTGCAACTTCTTTTTTGGTAATTAATTTTATAAAATTGATACCGACAATATTTATTTCTTTCACTTTTCCTGTTGCGTCAATCGAATCCTTTATTAACAACGAATCTTTTGGAGAAACTTCAACATTTTTTAGTGATAAAGACGAATTAAAAATAGAAAAGCTCAAATCTTCGTAAGTCAGATTATAAGCGGTATCGTTTTTTTCTGCAATGATTTTTGGAAGTCGATCATTCAGAAAATAGGAGATGTAAAAACTTAAAATAAAAAGTACCGCAATAATTGAAATTAAAGCGATACCTATTTTTTTTATCCAACGGTTGTTAATCATTGATATAGTTTGGTTAACAGTCTTAAGAACAATTATTATACCAGATATAACAAAATGTTAAATTTATTCGTTGATATCGTAGATTTCTTTGATATTTTCTAAGATTTTATCGAAGTTTAAATTCAAATCAATTAATTTTCCAGTAAACAAATCGAACACCCAACCATGTACTTCTAATCCATTTTCCATTGCACGTTGTACAAAAGGATTTTTTACCACATTTACACATTGTTCTTGTACATTTAGCTCTACCAAACGGTTGTAACGCATTCCTTCGTTTTCGATTGCATTCAATTCTTCTGAATGTAAACGATAAACATCACGAATATTACGCAACCAAGGATTCATAATTCCTAAATCTTTCGGAATCATTGCAGATTTAATCCCACCACAATTATAATGTCCACAAACTACAATATGTTTCACTTTTAGGTGTTCTACCGCATAGTCTAAAACAGAAGTGGTATTCATATCCAAACTAATTACCATGTTCGCTATATTGCGGTGTACAAAAACCTCACCTGGCTCCGCTCCCAACAATTCTTCTGCCGTCACACGACTATCCGAACAACCAATGTAAAGCACTTCTGGATTTTGACCAGCCGAAAGCTTATCAAAATATTGCTCGTCTTGTCCTAAACGTTTATTTACCCACTCTTGGTTGTGTTCAAAAACTTTTTCTAAATTCATAATTTTCTAAATTACATCTTGCACTTCTGGATGTTTACCAACATAAACGCTCACATAACTACAAAATGGTATGATTTTCAACTGATTTTTTCTTGCGTAATCTACAGCTTCTAACACTAACTTTTCTGCCAAACCTTGCCCTCTCAATTCAGGATTAACACCTGTATGATTAATCAACATTTGTTCTTCTTTCAGCATAAAAGTTAATTCGCCAACTTCTTTATTATTCTCATCAAGAAGTATAAAAACGCCATTTTTTCCTTCTAAATTCAATTCAATTTTCATAGAATAGTATTTTAAATTCAAATTAATCTTTTTGGATGAGATTTGGTCAAAAAGATTTGTTAAAAGTCTCGATATACAAGACAAATTTACGGGTGAAAAGTTTTTAATTCAAAAAAAATTTAAACAAATAATAACAATCAATTTACAATCATCTTTCTATTTGATAATCAATAACAAGCCATTCTATATAATATTTAATGTATAGGTTTGAGTTTTTTACTTGATTATTTATTACATTTGTTAGATATTTTAAGGAAATATTCTTCATATGAAATTTATTGTATCGAGCAACACGTTATTAAAAAATGTTAACTTAATCGGAGGGGTTATTAACTCTAATAATACTTTACCAATCCTTGATAATTTTTTATTCGAATTGGATGGTAGCCAATTAACTATCACTGGTTCTGATTTAGAAACAACAATTTCAACAACTTTAGAAGTTGAGTCTAATGATAATGGAAAAATTGCAATTCCATCAAAAATCTTAACTGATACGTTGAAAACTTTCCCAGCTCAACCGCTTACTTTTATCCAAAAAGAAGGAAATACGTTGGAAATTGTTTCAGAACAAGGAAATTATCAGTTAGCATTCGAAGACGCAAACGAATATCCTCAAACTCCAGATATCGAAGACGCAAGCTCTACAACACTTAGTGCAAGCATTTTATCAGAAGCAATTATCAAAACTATTTTTGCAACAGGAAACGACGAATTACGTCCAATTATGACAGGAGTCTTCTTCCAAGCAAATGCAGATATTTTCCGTTTTGTTGCTACAGATGCGCATCGTTTGGTAAAATATACTCGCAATGGCTTAGACAATTTACAAGCTGCTGAATATATTATGCCGAAAAAACCACTTAACTTATTGAAAAATATTTTAGGAGGAAATAATGACGATGTAACAATCGAATATAACAATACAAATACACGTTTTTCATTCCAAAACATCGTGTTAACTTGTCGTTTGATTGATGGTAAATATCCTAATTATGAAGCGGTAATTCCAAAAGAAAATCCAAATGTATTAACGATTAACAGAAACTTATTCTTAACATCTTTGAAACGTGTGGCAATTTTCTCTAACAAAACTACAAACCAAGTCCGATTAAAATTAATTGGAAATTCATTGACAATTTCTGCTGAAGATATCGATTTTGCAAACAAAGCAGAAGAAAGACTTCCTTGTGATTACAACGGAACTGACTTACAAATCGGTTTCAATTCTCGTTTTTTAATCGAAATGTTGAACAATTTACAATCAGAAGAAATAACATTGGAAATGTCTGAGCCAAATCGTGCAGGAATCATCAAACCAGTTGATGGACTAGAAGATGGCGAAGAAATCTTAATGTTAGTTATGCCAGTTATGTTAAACGCATAATCAAAAAGAATACATAAAATTCATTTATACAATACAATGAAAATTTCATACAATTGGCTAAAAACCTACATTGATACAGATATAACACTTGATGAAGTGTCTTCAACACTTACAAGTACGGGTCTAGAAGTAGAAGGTGTAGAGCAAGTAGGTGGAGCTAAAAATTATTTGGAAACCGTATTAGTTGGTAAAGTTCTATCAGCTATACCTCATCCGAATGCAGATAAATTAAAAGTTACTAAAATAGATTTAGGAGATGGAAAAGAAACGCAAATTGTTTGTGGAGCTCCTAATGTTGCAGCGGGTCAAAATGTACCTGTGGCAACTGTCGGAACGGTTTTACCTTCTCCTGATGGTGAATTTAAAATCAAGAAGGCAAAAATTCGTGGTGAAGAATCTTTCGGAATGATTTGTTCTGAAGTAGAATTAGGAATTGGTACAGATCATTCTGGTATTTTAGTTTTACCAGAAAATTTAAAACCTGGAACTTCTACGTTTGATCTTTTCGGAAAAAATGATGAAGTTGACCACGAAATCGAAATTGGTTTAACGCCAAATCGTGCGGATGCAATGTCACATTTCGGTGTAGCGCGTGATTTACATGCTGCGCTTAAAACTCGTGATATCGCGTCAACATTCAAAACATATGATGTCTCAAATTATCCTACGACAGATTTCGGAAAAAGTCCTATTTCTATCGAGGTTAAAGATACAGAAGCAGCGCCTCGTTATGCAGGTGTTTACTTAAAAAATCTAAAAGTTGCTGAGTCGCCAGATTGGTTAAAAAATCGTTTGCAAGTTATTGGATTATCACCAATTAATAATGTGGTTGATATTACCAATTACATTTTACACGATTTAGGACAACCTTTACATGCTTTTGATGCAGCTAAAATTGAAGGAAATAAAGTGATCGTTCAAAAATTAGCAGAAGGAACAAAATTCACAACTTTAGATGGCGTTGAACGTACATTAAAAGGACATGAATTGATGATCTGCAACGAAAATCATCCAATGTGTATTGCAGGAGTATTCGGAGGAAAAGATTCTGGAGTTTCGGATGCTACTACAACTATTTTCTTAGAATCAGCATATTTTGAACCTGTAACAATTCGTAAAGGTGCAAAAGCACATGCTTTGAATACAGATGCTTCTTTCCGCTTTGAACGTGGAATTGATCCTAACACAACAATCGATGCATTGAAAAAAGCTGCGATGATGTTAGTTGAAATCGCTGGCGCTGAAATTGCATCTAATATTGATGATATTTACGAAAATCCAATTCAAAACTTTAATGTAAAATTACGTTTACATAAAGTGGTTGAATTATTAGGAGTTGAAATTCCAGAACATAAAATCAAATCGATTTTAGAAAATTTAGAAATTAAAATTTTGTCAGAAAATGATGGAATTTTAGATTTAGAAGTTCCAGCTTATCGTGTAGATGTACAACGTGATGTAGATTTGATTGAAGATATTTTGAGGATTTATGGATACGATAATATCGAAATTCCTTCAAAATTTTCGTTTTCTTATGTTCCAAATCAAAAAGTTAGTCCAGATAAAATCGAAGATTTTATTGCGCGTCAATTGATTTCTTTCGGATTCAATGAAGCGATGAATAACTCGTTAACGAAAAGAGAATACGAAGAAATTTTCTTTTATCCAGAAGGTGAAAGTGTTGCAATGTTAAATCCTCTTTCTGCTGATTTAGCTGTAATGCGTCGCACTTTGTTGAATGGTTTATTAGAAAATGTTGCGTTCAATATCAATCGTCGTAATTCGGATGTTAAATTGTTCGAATTTGGGAAAGTTTATCGCAAAATTGATGGTATTTACGAAGAAAATAAATGTTTAGGAATCGTTCTTTCAGGAAACTTTAATAGCGAATCGTGGACAGGTAATTTACGTAAAGCTTCATTTGCTGATTTGAAAGGTTTGATTAAACAAATTTTTGTTCGATTAGATATTCAAATTACAGATGAGTTACCTGCAAAAGATGATAATTTCTTAGATGGAATTGAATTTGTTTCTGATCAAAAATCATTAGGAAAACTTGGAATCATCAGCAAAAAATTAGCAAAAAAATTAGGCGTTAATCAAGATGTTTTCTTTGCTCAATTAAATTGGGATGCAATGGTTGCTTTAGCAAACAAACACGATTTGAAATACAAAGAAATCTCTAAATTCCCAGGTTCTCGTAGAGATTTAGCTTTATTGCTTGATTCTTCTGTGAAATATGAAGAATTGTACAAAGCGACAAAAGAAGTCAAAACGAATTTGTTGAAAGCCGTTAATTTATTCGACGTTTACGAAGGAGATAAATTGCCAGCTGGTAAAAAATCGTATGCTTTAAGTTTTATGATTCAAGACGAAAATAAAACATTAAGCGATCAAGAAATTGATGGTTTAATGAATAAATTAATCAAATTGTATCAAGAAAAATTCAACGCTGAGTTGAGATAATATATTCCGAAAAATGAAAAAGATTGTAACTTTATTTTCAGCAACTATTTTGATGAGTTTTATAGCAACTTCTTGTTCTACAAGTGCAAGTACTGCTAAAATTAAACCTAAATCGGAAGTTTCGATTTCAAATCAAAATTGGTATTTGATCAACGATAACAACGTAGTAAAAGGTTTGTACGATAAGGACGTAATGTTGGTTATTGACGAAGCGAATTCGACTGTAAGTGGTTTTGCGGGTTGCAACAATTTCAATGCTACTTTTACAAAAGTTAGCGGCGTAACAAGCTTTGTTAATTTTTCTGAAACCAAAATGGCTTGTCCTAATTTGCAAGAAGAAAAAGCATTTTTATCGATGTTGAAAAGTGTAAATCGTTACGAAGTTTCTGGAAAAGAATTACATCTTTACAAAGGAAATATCTTATTATTGACATTAAAAACTTTGTAAGTTTTAATCAATTATAAAATCAAAAAGCGCTCTTAGAGCGCTTTTTTTTGTGGTTTATTTTTTCTTTATAACTATTACACCATTAATTCCCTCATATCCATATTTTTCTATAGCTTCAAATCCTTTAATAATCTCAACATTATATTTATTTTTATTAATATTTTTAAGTTTCTTTTTTAATTTATTATTTAAAACTTCAGAATCATTATTAATATAATCTTCAACTATTATCCCATTCGAAGTTTTAGGAAATCTGATATAAAAATTTTCATTATCAAAGATAACAAGTGTTAATCTTTTCAAATATTCTTCCTCCTTTATAAATACATCTTGATTTGAGTAATTTATTAACATTTTTTCCTTTATTAAAAAAGTTTTATTAATCCCATCTTCAATATAATTTAAAGTATCATTTTTAATTTCATATTCAAGATTTAAAAAATTCTTTGTTTTAATTAAATCGCCATAGATAATTGGATATTTTAAAATTATATTGTTATTATTTATAACCTCCAAAACTGATTTATCATTAATTTTAATATATTTTTTCTCTAAAATCTGAGCATTTAAACTTAATGTAGAAAAGTAAAATATTA